>NZ_JBFUCB010000323.1:0-6708 GCF_056405435.1 Rhizobacter sp. P1_G5
GCCCTCGAGGATGGCGGCCGGGTCACGGCGCGGGCTGCTGGCGGCCGGGGCCGCCCCGACCGGCGGCGTGCCCGAGGGGACGGACGGCGGGAACGCCGGCACGGGTGCACCGACGACGCCGCTGGCGGCCTGGCTGCCCTGCCGCACCGGCGTCTTGCCCGACAGCGAGCCGTTCGGGTCCCAGTTCTTGTTTTTCTCGGTTTCGGCCGCGTCCTGCTCGGCGGTGCGCTGCGGCACCTTGTTGATGAAGGGCACCGGCACCTTCGCGATGTACAGCGCGACGCCCAGCGCGAGCGCCAGGCCGATCAGCAGGCCGATGATCAGGCCCATTACAAAACCGCCACGTTGGCTTTTCATGCGTTCTCCATCACATCCGGTCGGGGGCGGCCACGCCCAGCACCTGCAGCGCATTGCGCAGCACCTGGGCAGTGGCGGCCAGCAGCGCGAGGCGGGCGCGCGTCAGGTTGGCGTTGTCGGCCAGCAGGAAGCGCTCGGCCGCGTAATAGCTGTGGAAGGCGCTGGCGACGTCGCGCAGGTAGAAGGTGACGTCGTGCGGCGCCAGGTCGGCGGCCGCGTGGGTCAGCATGTCGGGGTACTCGGCCAGCTTCAGCAGCAGGGCCGCCTCGGTCGGCGCGGCCAGCAGCGACAGGTCGGCACCTTTCAGTGCCTCGAGGTCGCCGCCGTGCTCGGCCACCCAGTCGCGCAGCACCTTGCTGATGCGCGCATGGGCGTACTGCACGTAGAACACCGGGTTCTCGTCGTTCTGCTTCAGGGCCAGGTCGACGTCGAAGGTGAACTCGGTGTCGGCCTTGCGGCTGATCATGAAGAAGCGCACCGCGTCGCGGCTGGTCCAGTCGATCAGGTCGCGCAGCGTCACGTAGCCGCCGGCGCGCTTGGAGATCTTCACCTCCTCGCCGCCGCGCATCACGGTGACCATCTTGTTCAGCACGTAGTCGGGGTAGCCGGCGGGGATGTTCTCGCCCACGCCCTGCAGCCCGGCACGCACGCGCGCGATGGTGCCGTGGTGGTCGGTGCCCTGGATGTTGACCACCTTGGTGAAACCGCGCTCCCACTTGTTGATGTGGTACGCCACGTCGGGCACGAAGTAGGTGTAGGTGCCGTCGGACTTGCGCATCACGCGGTCCTTGTCGTCACCGTAGTCGGTGCTGCGCAGCCACAGTGCGCCGCCTTCCTCGAAGGTCTTGCCGGCCGCCTTCAGCTTGGAGACGGTCTGTTCCACGCGCCCGCTGCTGTACAGGCTGGATTCGAGGAAGTAGTTGTCGAAGCGCACGCCGAAGGCCTGCAGGTCCAGGTCTTGTTCGTGCCGCAGGTAGGCCACCGCGAACTGGCGGATGCTGTCGAGGTCGTCGGGGTCGCCCGACGCGGTGAACTCGCGGTCGTCCGACCTGACGGTCTTCTTCGCGAGGAAATCGGCCGCGATGTCGGCGATGTACTCACCGTTGTAGGCCGGCTCGGGCCAACCCGCGTCGCCGGGCTTCAGGCCCTTGATGCGAGCCTGCGTGGTGCTCGCCAGCGTCGCGATCTGCACGCCGGCGTCGTTGTAATAGAACTCGCGCGTGACCTGCCAGCCCTGCGTGGCGAGCAGGCTGCAGATCGCGTCGCCCAGCGCGGCCTGGCGGCCGTGCCCGACGTGCAGCGGGCCGGTCGGGTTGGCCGAGACGAACTCCACCATCACGCGCCGGTCGACCGGCGGCTGGTTGCCGAAGGCCGGGCCGGCCGCCAGGATCTCGCCGATCACCGACTGCTTGGCAGCGGCCTTGAGCCGCAGGTTGATGAAGCCGGGGCCGGCGATCTCGAGCGCCTCGACGTGGCGCTGCACCGCGGGCTGCCGGTTCAGTGCGTCGACCAGGGCCTGGGCCAGTTCGCGGGGGTTCTTCTTCAGCGGCTTGGCCAGCTGCATCGCGAGCGTCACCGCGAAGTCGCCGTGCGAGGCCTGCTTGGGCAATTCGAAGGCGATCGGCACGCTGCTGCCGGGGTGGACATCGGCAACCGCCGCGGCCAGCGCCTGCAGCAGTTCCTGTTTGGCTTGGATCATGGCGGCGATTCTAAGTGGGCCTCGCCGGTGTCCTCGGGGAAACCCGGCGGGGGGCGACCCATCCCGCAAGTTCGGATTTACACCCACTTTGGTGTTCAATTTGGCACACTGAGGTGTGGCGGCGGTGCCAAGATGCCACTCTCGGTCCTCGGGCCCTTCGGCATTACCGTGCCGACAACGCATCACCCATGAGTCTTCCGCTCGCCACGTCCGAACCCGCCACCGTCTCCGGCTTGCCGTTGCCGGCCCAGGTCGGCAAATACCCGGTGCTGCGCCGGCTCGGCGAGGGCGCCACCAGCGAGGTGTTCCTCGCGCGTGACGAGTTCCACCAGCGCGACGTCGCGATCAAGCGGGTGCGCCTGGGTGCGGTCAACGATCCGACCGACGGCCGTTTCTTCGAGCGCTTCTTCGCGGCCGAGGCCGCCCTGGTCGGCCGGCTGCAGCACCCGAACGTGGTGCAGATCTTCGACGCGGTGGCCGACCCGAACGAGTCCTACCTGGTGATGGAGTACGTGTCGGGCCACACGCTGCGCCAGTATTGCCGGGCCGACCAGCTGCTGCCGCTGGAGCTGATCGTCGAAATCGGCTTCAAGTGCGCGATGGCGCTCGGCTACGTGTTCCGCCAGGGCCTGGTGCACCGCGACGTGAAGCCGGCCAACATCCTGGCGGTGATCACCAACGGCAGCATCACCGACGTGAAGGTGACCGACTTCGGCAGCGTGCTGAACATGTCGGCCGAGACAACGCAGGTCTACCGCGTCGGCTCGCTGGCCTACATGGCGCCGGAGCAGCTCGACGGCGCCTCGCTCGACAGCCGGGCCGACATGTATTCGCTCGGCGCGGTGCTGTACCACCTGATCGCCGGGCGCCCGCCCTTCGACGCGCCGTCGCAGTCGGCGATGATGAACCAGGTCTACAACGCGATGCCGATGCCGCCGAGCCAGCTGCGCTCGGGCGTCGGCGAGGGCGTCGATGCCGTGATCCTGCGGGCGCTGGCCAAGCGTGCCGACGACCGCTATGCGAGCTGGGACGAGTTCGCGCAGGCGCTGTCCGGGCTGATCGTCAACCACCAGGTGCCGCGCGGCCAGTTGCAGGGCGTGCTCGATTCGGAGCGCTTCAACCTGCTGCGCACGCTCGACTTCTTCTCCAACTTCGGCGATGTCGAGCTGTGGGAGGTGGTGCACCGCGCCAAGTGGCAGCGCTACACCTTCGGCCATGCGCTGTACCGGCGCGGCGAGGAAACGCGCAACTTCCACATCATTGCGCAGGGCGAGGTCGAGGTCTTCCGCGAAGGCACGAAGGTCGCGCAGCTCGGCGCCGGCACCTCGGTGGGCGAGATGGTCTACCTCGCGCCGAGCGCCGAGCTGCGCCGCCACAGCACCGACGTGATCGTCACCGAATCGGCCACCACGATCACCTTCACGCCCGACACGCTGGCCCAGGTCAGCCCGGGCTGCCGCCACCTGTTCGACGAGGCGTTCATCCGCGTGCTGGTGCGCCGGCTGCATGCGGCGCACGAGGCGCTCGCCCACCCGCGGCGCATCATGTGACACCGGTATCGGTGACATAAAGCGACATAGAGAGATTCATGTTGACTCAAGCTCACGCTTGATCACATTCGGGCTCGGTGCTTCAATCCGGGCCGGCGACACACCGTTCGCCGCACCCCGGAGGAATCCCATGAAGAAACTGAGCACCCTGGTGGCCCTGGGCCTGATCGCRCTGTCCAACGTGGCGTTCGCGGCCGATGCGGCAACCTGCGAGTCGAAGGCGACCGACAAGAAGCTGGCCGGCGCGGCCAAGAACAGCTTCATGAAGAAATGCGAGCGCGAGGCCAAGGCCAGCGGCGCGGGCGCTGCGTGCGAAACGCAGGCCGCCGACAAGAAGCTGAAGGGCGCGGCGAAGAACAGCTTCGTCAAGAAGTGCACGAAGGACGCGTCGGCCCCGGCCGCCGCCGCCTCGGCGGCGAAGTGAGTCAGGCCGGGCCTGCGGTGTCCTGCCAATAGCGGGCATCGCCGTAGGTCTGCTTCAGGAAATCGATCCACAGCCGCACCCGCAGCGGCAGGTGCTTGCGCTGCGGGAACACGGCGTAGATGCCGTTCGGCGGCGCGGCGTAGGCGTCGAGCATGCTGACCAGCGCGCCGCTCGCGACCTCGCCCTCGACCTCCCAGGTCGAGCGCCACGCAATGCCGAGCCCGGCCAGGCACCAGTCGTGCAGGACCTGGCCGTCGCTGCAATCGAGCCGGCCGTTCAGCCGCAGGTGCTGCACTTGGCCGTCGATCGTGAAGGCCCAGCCGCGCGTCTGGCTCGCATCGCTGCTCAGCGTCAGGCATTCATGGTGCGACAGCTCCTGCGGCGTGCGCGGCGTGCCGGCGCGCTTCAGGTAGTCCGGCGTCGCGACGCACAGCCGGCGGTTGTCGGCCAGCCGCACGCTGACCAGGCTGCTGTCGGGCAGCTCGCCGACCCGCACCGCGCAATCGACGCCCTCGTTGACGATGTCGACCAGCCGGTCGCTCAGGTTCAGCGAGACGCTGACCTCGGGATGCAGCGCGAGGAAGCGCGGCACCAGCGGCGCGACGTGGCGGCGGCCGAAGCCGGCCGGTGCCGTCAGGCGCAGGTAGCCGGCCGCCTTGATGCCGCCGGCGCTGACGCTCGATTCGGCATTCGCCAGGTCGGCCAGCAGCCGCTGGCAGTCTTCGAGGAAGGCGCTGCCCTCGTGCGTCAGCGTGATGCGGCGCGTCGTGCGCACCAGCAGCTTGACGCCCAGCCGCTCTTCCAGCGCATCGATGCGCCGGCCGATGACCGCCGGCGCGACGCCCTCGGCATGGGCGGCGGCCGTCAAACTGCCCTTGGCAGCGACCGATACGAACGATTCGATCTGCTTTAGCCGGTCCATGGGCGGCGATTATGCGCGCCGAAGTCATCAATCTGGTTTGATGCCAGCGTCGCGGACGACCTTGCCCCAGCGCGTGTGCTCTGCCTTCAGGAACTGCGCGAACTGCTCCGGCGTGCCGCCCATCGGCGCGCTGCCGTCGGCCAGCAGCGCCGCCAGCGTGTCGGCCCGGCCGAGCGCGCGGTTGACCGCTGCATTGAGCTTGCGCACCACGTCGCGCGGCGTCGCGGCGGGCGCGACCAGGCCCTTCCAGTCGGTCGCCTCGAAGCCGGCCCAGCCCGATTCGGCGATGGTCGGCACCTCGGGCATCACCGGCAGCCGGCGCGCCGACGTGACGGCCAGCGCCCGCAGCTTGCCGCCGCGCACCAGCGCGGTGACGGCCTGCGGCGTGCCGAACATGAAGTCGGTCTGGCCGCCGATCAGGTCGGTCAGCGCCGGGCCGGCGCCCTTGTACGGCACGTTGGTGAAGCTGACGCCGGCGAGCCGGCCGAACATCTCGCCCGCAAGGTGGCCGACCGTGCCGTTCGAAGCCAGCGCCTGCAGCAGCACGCCGGGCTTGGCCTTCGCGGCCGAGACCACCGACGCCAGCGACGTGTGCGGCGATTCGGTGCGCACCACCAGCACCACCGGCAGCGAGGCCACCAGCGCGACCGGCGCGAAATCCTTCAGCGGATCGAACGGCATCTTCGCGAGCAGCGCCGGGTTCACCGCGAGGTTGGCGGTCTGGCCCATGCCGAGCGTGTAGCCGTCGGCCGCGGCCTTCGCGACGGCGTCGAGGCCGATGTTGCCGCCGGCCCCGGCCCGGTTGTCGACGACGAAGTTCCAGCCGGTGTCGGCGCTGATCTTGCCGGTGATCAGGCGCGACACCACGTCGGTCGCGCCGGCCGGCGGGAACGGCACGACCAGGCGGATCGGCTGGCCGGGGAAGGTGGCCTGGGCCGGCGCGGGCCAGGCGGCCAGGGCTGGCAGGCCGGCGAGAAGGGTGCGGCGCAGCGGGTTCATCGGGGCGTGTCTCCGGGGGGTTGTTCGGGGTGAGAGGGTGCGATCACGCCGTCGGTGCGCAGCGCGAGGATCTGCGCGGCGTCGAGCCCGAGCGACTGCAGCAGCGCCTCGGTGTGCTCGCCGATCGCCGGCGGGTCGCTGCGCAGCGGTGGGCGCTGTCCGTCGAGCGTGATCGGCAACAGCGGCGTGCGGGTGCTGCGGCCATCGGGCAGCCTGACCGGCGCGAGGCCGCCGGTGGCCTGCAGGTGCGGGTCGTCGAACAGGTCGTGCGGCCGCGTGATCGGCGCCCACGGCAGGCCGCGGGCCTCGAAGCGCGCACCGATCTCGGCCGCGCGGTGGGCCGCCATGCGCTCGCGCAGCAGCGGCATCATCCAGTCGCGCGCGGTGACGCGCAGGTTGTTGGTCGCGAGGCGCGGGTCGTCCTTCAGGTCGGCGAAGCCGAACGCCTCGCACAGGCCCGCCCACTGGCCGTCGGACACCACCGCGAGGAAGATCTGCTCGCCGCCGGCCACCTCGAAGATGTCGTAGACGCCCCAGGCCGGGATGCGGCTGGGCATCGGCGCGGCCGGCCGGCCGGTGACCGCGAACTGCATCATGTGCTGCGCGACCAGCAGCACGTTGTTCTCGAACAGCGCGCTCTGCACTTCCTGGCCGCGGCCTGTCGTCGCGCGCTGCGCGAGCGCCGCCAGCGCGCCGATCGCGCCGAACAGGCCGCCCATGATGTCGTTGACGCTGCTGCCGGCGCGCAGCGGCTGGC
>NZ_JBFUCB010000324.1:0-6696 GCF_056405435.1 Rhizobacter sp. P1_G5
GCGGTGTTCAGCGCGTTCAGGTCGGTGCTGGTCAGGTTCGACAGCTGCGAGGTGGTCAGCGCAGCGACCTGGGCGGTCGTCAGCTGGCCCATCTGGTCGGAGGTCAGCGCATCGACCTGCGCCGTGGTCCAGTTGCGGATCGCGGCGGTGCTCAGCGCACGCAGGTCGGCCGATTCCAGCGTCGGGATCTGGTCGGTGGTCAGCGCGGCGGCCTGGGCGGTCGACAGCGTCGCGAACTGCGTCGTCGTCAGCGCGTTCAGGTCGTCGGTGCCCAGTTGCGACAGCTGGGTCGTCGTCAGGGCCGCCACTTGCGCGGTCGTCAGCGCAGCGAACTGGTCGCTGGTCAGGGCGCCGAGCTGGTCGGAGTTCAGCTGGCGCAGCGCGGCGGTGCTGATCGCACGCAGGTCGGCCGATTCCAGGTTCGGCAGCTGGTCGCTGGTCAGCGCGGCCACTTGCGTGGTCGTCAGCGCGGCGAAGTGCGCCGTGGTCAAGGCGCGCAGGTCGTCCGACTGCAGGCCGGCGATCTGCGTGGCCGTCAGCGACACGACCTGGGCGGTCGACAGCGCGGCGAAGTCAGCCGTGTTCAGCGCGTTCAGGTCGTCGGTGACCAGGTTGCTCAGCTGGGCCGTCGTCAGCGCGGCGACYTGCGCCGTCGTCAGCTGGCCCATCTGGTCGCTGGTCAGTGCATCGACCTGTGCGGTGCTCCAGTTGCGGATCGCGGCGGTGCTCAGGGCACGCAGGTCCGACGACTCCAGGTGCGGGATCTGGTCGGAGGTCAGCGAGGCGGCCTGCGCGGTCGACAGGATCGCGAACTGGGCGGTGCTCAGTGCGTTCAGCGAGTCGGAGGTCAGCGAGGACAGCTGGGTGGTCGTCAGCGCGCCCACTTGCGCGGTCGTCAGCGACGCGATCTGGTCGGAGGTCAGCGCAGCGAACTGGTCGCTGTTCAGGCCGCGGATGCCGGCCGTGCTGATGGCACGCAGGTCGGCCGATTCCAGGTGCGGGATCTGGTCGCTGGTCAGCGCGCCGACTTGTGCGGTCGACAGCGCGGCGTAGTGCGCCGTCGTCATCGCACGCAGGTCGTCGGTYTSSAGGCCGGCCACCTGGCCGACCGTCAGCGAAGCGACCTGGGCGGTCGACAGCGCAGCGAAGTCRGCGGTGTTCAGCGCGTTCAGGTCGGTGCTGGTCAGGTTGGTCAGCTGGGTGGTCGTGAGGCCCGCCACTTGCGCGGTCGTCAGCTGGCCCATCTGGTCCGAGGTCAGCGCGTTCAGCTGGTCGGTGTTCCACGAGCGCAGTGCGGCGGTGCTCAGCGCACGCAGGTCGGCCGATTCGAGGTGCGGGATCTGGTCGGTGGTCAGCGACGCGACTTGCGCGGTCGACAGGATCGCGAACTGGGCGGTGCTCAGCGCGTTCAGCGAGTCGGAGGTCAGCGAAGACAGCTGGGTGGTCGTCAGCGCCGCGACTTGCGCGGTCGTCAGCGATGCCACCTGGTCCGAGGTGAGGGCTGCGAACTGGTCGCTGTTCAGGCCACGGATGCCGGCGGTGCTGATSGCACGCAGGTCAGCCGAYTCCAGGTGCGGGATCTGGTCGCTGGTGAGCGCGCCGACTTGCGCGGTCGACAGCGCGGCGTAGTGCGCCGTGGTCATCGCACGCAGGTCGTCGGTTTCCAGGCCGGCGACCTGGCTGACCTTCAGCGCGGCGACCTGGGCGGTCGTCAGCGCGGCGAAGTCGGCCGTGTTCAGCGCGTTCAGGTCTTCGGTCGTCAGGTTCGCCAGCTGGGCGGTCGTCAGGCCGGCGACCTGCGCGGTCGTCAGCTGGCCCATCTGGTCGGAGCTCAGCGCGTTCAGCTGGTCGGTGTTCCACGAACGCAGCGCGGCGGTGCTCAGCGTGCGCAGGTCGGACGATTCCAGCGTCGGGATCTGGTCGGTGGTCAGCGACGCGACTTGCGTGGTCGACAGCGCGGCGTACTGCTGCGTCGTCAGGGCGCGCAGGTCGTCGCTGTTCAGCGTCGACAGCTGCGTGGTCGTCAGGGCCGCGACCTGGCCGGTCGTCAGCGCGCCGATCTGGCTCGAGTCGAGGGCGGCCAGCTGGTCGCTGTTCAGCGCGCGGATCGCGGTGGTGCTGATGGCGCGCAGGTCGGCCGATTCGAGGTTCGGGATCTGGTCGGTCGTCAGCGCACCGACCTGGGCCGAGTTCAGCGCGGCGTACTGCGCGGTGGTCAGCGCACGCAGGTCATCGGACTGCAGGCCCGCGATCTGCGTCGGCGTCAGCGAGGCGACCTGGGCGGTCGACAGCGCGGCGAACTGCGCGGTGTTCATCGCGTTCAGGTCGTCGGTGACCAGGTTGCTCAGCTGGGCGGTCGTCAGGCCGGCGACCTGCGAGGTCGTCAGCTGGCCCATCTGGTCGGAGGTCAGCGCGTCGACTTGCGCGGTCGTCCAGTTGCGGATCGCGGCGGTGCTCAGGGCGCGCAGGTCGGCCGATTCCAGGTGCGGGATCTGGTCGGTGGTCAGCGCGGCGGCCTGGGCGGTCGACAGGATCGCGAACTGGCTGGTCGTCAGCGCGTTCAGGTCGTCGGAGCCGAGGCTGGCGAGTTGCGCCGGCGTCAGCGCCGCCACCTGGGCGGTCGTCAGCGCAGCGAACTGGTCGCTCGTCAGGGCACCCAGCTGGTCGGAGTTCAGCTGGCGCAGCGCGGCGGTGCTGATGGCGCGCAGGTCGGCCGATTCCAGGTTCGGGATCTGGTCGGTGGTGAGCGCCGCGACCTGCGCGGTGTTCAGCGCGGCGTACTGCGCCGTCGTCAGGGCACGCRGGTCATCGGATTGCAGCCCGGCGATCTGCGTCGCGGTCAGGCCGGCGACTTGCGCGGTCGACAGCGCGACGAACTGCGCGGTGTTCAGCGCGTTCAGGTCGTCGGTCACCAGGTTGCTCAGCTGGGCGGTCGTCAGGGCGGCCACTTGCGCGGTCGTCAACTGGCCCATCTGGTCGGAGGTCAGCGCATCGACTTGCGCGGTCGTCCAGTTGCGGATCGCGGCGGTGCTCAGGGCACGCAGGTCGGCCGATTCGAGCGTCGGGATCTGGTCGCTCGTCAGTGCAGCAGCCTGGGCGGTCGACAGGATCGCGAACTGGTTGGTCGTCAGCGCGTTCAGGTCGCCGGTGCCCAGCGTGGACAGCTGGGTCGTCGTCAGGGCAGCCACTTGCGCGGTCGTCAGGGCGGCGAACTGGTCGCTGGTCAGCGCACCGAGCTGGTCGGAGTTCAGCTGGCGCAGCGCCGTCGTGCTGATCGCACGCAGGTCGGCCGATTCGAGGTTCGGCAGCTGGTCGGTGGTCAGCGCGGCGACCTGGGCGGTCGTCAGCGCGGCGAACTGGGCGGTGCTCAGCGCGCGCAGGTCATCGGATTGCAGGCCGGCGATCTGGGTCGGCGTCAGCGCGGCGACCTGGGCGGTGGACAGCGCGGCGAACTGCGCGGTGTTCAGCGCGTTCAGGTCGTCGGTGACCAGGTTCGACAGCTGGGCGGTCGTCAGCGCGGCGACCTGCGAGGTCGTCAGCTGGCCCATCTGGTCGGAGGTCAGCGCATCGACCTGGGCGGTCGTCCAGTTGCGGATCGCGGCGGTGCTCAGCGCACGCAGGTCGRCCGATTCCAGGTGCGGGATCTGGTCGGTCGTCAGCGACGCGGCTTGTGTGGTCGACAGGATCGCGAACTGGCTGGTGCTCAGTGCGTTCAGGTCGTCCGAGGCCAGCGACGACAGCTGCGTCGTCGTCAGCGCGGCCACTTGCGCGGTCGTCAGCGACGCGATCTGGTCGGAGGTGAGGGCGGCGAACTGGTCGCTGTTCAGGCCACGGATGCCGGCGGTGCTGATGGCACGCAGGTCGGCCGATTCGATGTTCGGGATCTGGTCGCTGGTCAGTGCGCCGACCTGCGTGGTCGACAGCGCGGCGTACTGTGCCGTCGTCAGTGCGCGCAGGTCATCGGACTGCAGGCCGGCGATCTGCGAGGCCGTCAGCGATGCGACCTGGGCGGTCGACAGCGCGACGAAGTCGGCGGTGTTCAGCGCGTTCAGGTCTTCCGTCGTCAGGTGCGAGACCTGGTTCGTCGTCATGGCGGCGACCTGTGCGGTCGACAGCGCGCCCATGTGATCGGAGTTCAGCGCGGCCAGCTGGTCGCTGTTCAGCGCGCGGATCGCCGCGGTGCTGAGGGCGCGCAGATCCTGCGTCTCCAGGTTCGACATCTGCGTCGTCGTGATGGCGGCCGCCTGGGCGGTGGTCATCGCGGCGAACTGCGCGGTGGTCAGCGCGTTCAGGTTGCTGGTGTTCAGGCCGTCGACCTGCGGCGTCGAGGTCAGCGCGGCGACCTGGGCGGTCGTCAGCTGGGCCATCTGGTCGGAGGTCAGCGCATTGATCTGGTCGGTGTTCAGCGCGCGGATCGCGGCGGTGCTGAGCGCGCGCAGGTCGGCCGATTCGAGGTTCGGGATCTGGTCGGTCGTCAGGGCAGCGGCCTGGGCCGAGTTCATCGCGGCGTATTGCGCGGTGCTCAGCGCACGCAGGTCATCGGACTGCAGGCCGGCGATCTGGGTGGCGGTCAGCGAGGCGACCTGGGCGGTGGACAGCGCGGCGAACTGCGCGGTATTCATCGCGTTCAGGTCGTCGGTCGTCAGGTTGGTCAGCTGGGCGGTCGTGAGGCCCGCCACTTGCGCGGTCGTCAACTGGCCCATCTGGTCGGAGGTCAGCGCATCGACCTGGGCGGTGGTCCAGTTGCGCAGCGCGGCGGTGCTCAGCGTGCGCAGGTCGGCCGATTCGAGGTGCGGAATCTGGTCGGTGGTCAGCGCGGCGGTCTGCGCGCTCGACATCGCGCTGAACTGCGCGGTGCTCAGCGCGTTCAGGTCGTCCGAGGCCAGCGAGGCCACCTGCGTGGTCGTCAGCGCGGCCACCTGCGTGGTCGTCAGCGACGCGATCTGGTCGGAGGTCAGCGCCGCGAACTGGTCGCTGTTGAGGCCGCGGATGCCGGCGGTGCTGATCGCACGCAGGTCCGAGGACTCGATGTTGGGCATCTGGTCGCTGGTCAGCGCGGCGACCTGGGCGGTGGTCAGCGCGGCGTACTGGCCGGTGGTCAGCGCGCGCAGGTCATCGGAYTGCAGGCCGGCGATCTGCGTCGGCGTCAGCGCGGCGACTTGCGCGGTGGACAGCGCGACGAACTGCGCGGTGTTCAGCGCGTTCAGGTCGTCGGTGGTCAGGTTCGCCAGTTGCGAGGTGGTCAGTGCGGCGACCTGGGCGGTCGTCAGCTGGCCCATCTGGTCGGAGGTCAGCGCGTCGACCTGGGCGGTGGTCCAGTTGCGCAGCGCGGCGGTGCTCAGCGCGCGCAGGTCGGCCGATTCGAGCGTCGGGATCTGGTCGGTGGTCAGCGAGGCGGCTTGCGCGGTCGACAGCGTCGCGAACTGCGTGGTCGTCAGCGCGTTCAGGTCGTCGGTGCCCAGCGTGGACAGCTGGGTCGTCGTCAGCGCGGCGACYTGSSMGGTCGTCAGCGCGGCCATCTGGTCGCTGGTCAGCGCGCCGAGCTGGTCGGAATTGAGCTGGCGCAGCGCGGCGGTGCTGATGGCACGCAGGTCGGCGGATTCGAGGTTCGGGATCTGGTCGGTGGTCAGCGCGGCGACCTGGGCGGTCGTCAGTGCGGCGAACTGGGCGGTGCTCAGCGCGCGCAGGTCATMGGATTGCAGGCCGGCGATCTGCGTCGGCGTCAGCGCGGCGACCTGGGCGGTCGACAGCGCGGCGAACTGGTTGGTCGTCAGCGCGTTCAGGTCGTCGGTGACCAGGTTGGCGAGCTGGGCGGTCGTCAGCGCGGCGACTTGCGAGGTCGTCAGCTGGGCCATCTGGTCGCTGGTCAGCGCATCGACCTGGGCGGTCGTCCAGTTGCGGATCGCGGCGGTGCTCAGCGCGCGCAGGTCCGACGATTCGAGGTGCGGGATCTGGTCGCTCGTCAGCGCGGCGGCCTGGGCCGTCGACAGCACGCCGAACTGCGTGGTGCTCAGTGCGTTCAGCGAGTCGGAGGTCAGCGAGGACAGCTGGCTGGTCGTCAGCGCGGAGATCTGGCCGGTCGTCAGCGAAGCGACCTGGTCGGAGGTCAGCGCGYCGAACTGGTCGCTGTTCAGGCCGCGGATGCCGGCGGTGCTGATGGCACGCAGGTCGGCCGATTCGAGGTTGGGGATCTGGTCGCTGGTCAGCGCGCCGACCTGGGCGGTGGTCAGCGCGGCGAACTGGGCGGTGCTCAGCGCGCGCAGGTCGTCGGATTGCAGGCCGGCGATCTGCGTCGGCGTCAGGGCCACGACCTGGGCGGTCGACAGCGCGGCGAACTGCGCGGTGTTCAGCGCGTTCAGGTCGGTGGTCGTCAGGTTGGACAGCTGCGCGGTCGTCAGGCCGGCGACCTGGGCGGTCGTCAGGGCGCCCATCTGGTCGGAGGTCAGCGCATCGATCTGCGCGGTGGTCCAGCCCTTCAGCGCGGCGGTGCTCAGCGCGCGCAGGTCGTTGGTTTCCAGCGTCGGGATCTGGTCGGTCGTCAGCGCGGCGGCCTGGGCGGTCGACAGCGCGGCGAACTGCGTGGTCGTCAGCGCGTTCAGGTCATCGGTGCCCAGCGTGGACAGCTGGGTGGTCGTCAGTGCGGCGACCT
Organism: Rhizobacter sp. P1_G5; assembly: GCF_056405435.1. Lineage (NCBI taxonomy): Bacteria > Pseudomonadati > Pseudomonadota > Betaproteobacteria > Burkholderiales > Sphaerotilaceae > Rhizobacter > Rhizobacter sp. P1_G5. The sequence goes on from NZ_JBFUCB010000324.1 coordinate 6,650, forward strand.
GGCCGGTGGTGAGGGCGGCGAACTGGTCGCTGGTCAGCGAGCCGAGC
>NZ_JBFUCB010000325.1:0-6684 GCF_056405435.1 Rhizobacter sp. P1_G5
GGGTATTCCTTGGGGGACGAACGGACCGATTATCCGCCGAGCTCACGCCGCTTGTGCCGTTGTGGGATTGATCGCCGGCCCCGCGTTCGCGGTGGCCAGCTTCAAAGGGGCCTTCTCGTCGGCCTTCAAGGGGTGGAGTTCGCCGTCGATCCGGGCGCCCTGGTGCATTTCAAGCGATTCGTAGCGCACATCGCCGACGATGCTGGCCTTGGGCTGCAGTTCGAGCAGCTGATCCGACAGGACCGGGCCGATCACGGTGCCGTTGATGATCACGTGGCCAGCCTTGACCTTGCCGATGACCTTGGCTTTCTCGCTGATGACGAGGATGCTGTACGCCTCGCTGCTGGCGATCACGTCGCCCTGCACCTCGCCATCGATGCGCAGGCCGTCGGCGAAGCGCAGTTCGCCGGTGATCACGGTGCCCTCGCCGATCAGGGTGCGGATGGGGGGCTGCTTGGTTTTGCCGAACATGGTGATTGCTCCAACGTGATCCAACGAGGGGGGCCGTCTCTTGTGCCGGCTCTGTGCTGAGTGCTTCTTCGGAGGCTGGCTTCAGAGCTTGAGCATCTGCGTCGCCCTGACGGTGCCGCGGCTGTCAATGACCTTGACCTGGACGGTTTTTACCACGGCCTGCAGCGGGTGATCGATCATTCCTTCGAGACGAAGGTACTGCTTCACGGCGAGTGGCAAGCCGCCATTGGGCATCGACAGGGACCACGGCTTGCCGTCGAGCAGACCGGTCAGCACGATGTCGTAGCGGCCGTTGAATTCAGGGGCCGACTTGCCCACCTGCATCACCAGCAATTGGTAACGAAGTTGTCCCGGCGCCTTGGCTTCAGCCTGCAGTGCGCGCACCGTCAGCGCCTCGGCGGCACCGGCCGGCAGCAGGCGCTCGAAGAAGCCGAGGTCGGCCTTCAGCGCCATGTTCTCGGACTCGAGCTGCTTGAGCTGCTGGGCCAGCTTGTCCTGCGCCACCTTCTCGGTGCGCAGCAGGCTGCCGGCGGTGTTGGCGATCGACTGGGCGCCTTCGCGTTCGGCGCGCAGCTGCGCGACCTCGACACGCAGCTGCGCCAGCTCGGCCTTCGCATCACGGTCCAGCCCGGCGATGTCCTTGCCGAACTCGAAAGCCCACAGGGCGAAGGCCGCGGAGAATCCGAACACCAGCGCCACGATGACCCAGCGCAAGGGCCAGGGCAGGTGGCTGCGCACGATCATGCGCGGTGCGCTGATGGACATGCGACGACGAAGCAGTTTCCAGCGCATGGGTCAGGACAGGGGGAAGTGAAGGGCTCGTGCTGCGGAGCCCGGCGCTCCTTGGAGCTAGGGATTGTAGAAGCGGCCCACGGCATGCTTGTTTCCAAACCTTGCCGGAACGGCGAGCGGAAAGCAAAAGGGCCGCTCGAAAGCGGCCCCTTCCTGCAACGCCTGAGCGTCGATCAGCGCTTGCTGAACTGCTTCCTGCGGCGAGCGCCGTGCAGGCCGACCTTCTTCCGTTCGACTTCACGCGCATCGCGCGTCACGAAGCCGGCGTGCTTGAGGGCAGGCTTGAGCGTCTCGTCGTAGTCGATCAGGGCGCGGGTGATGCCGTGGCGCACCGCACCGGCTTGACCCGACTCGCCACCACCGTGCACGTTGACCTTGACGTCGAACGCGCCATCGTTGGAGGTCAGCACCAGAGGCTGCTTGACCACCATGATGGAGGTCTGGCGACCGAAATACTCATCGACGGTCTTGCCGTTGACGACGATCTGGCCAGTGCCCTTCTTGATGAAGACGCGAGCCACCGAAGACTTGCGGCGGCCGGTTCCGTAGTTCCAATTTCCGATCATGGCCGCTCCTTAGATGTCCAGCACTTTGGGCTGCTGGGCGGTGTGCGGGTGGGAACCACCGGCGTACACCTTCAGCTTCTTCACCATCGCGTAACCCAACGGTCCCTTGGGGAGCATGCCCTTGACAGCCTTTTCCAGCGCGCGGCCGGGGTGCTTGGCTTGCATGTCCTTGAAGGTCGTGGCGTGGATACCGCCCGGGTGGCCCGAGTGACGGTAGTACACCTTGTCGGTGGCCTTGTTGCCCGTGACGCGGATCTTGTCTGCGTTGACGACGACGATGAAATCTCCGGTGTCGACGTGAGGCGTGTAAATGGCCTTGTGCTTGCCGCGCAAACGGAGTGCCACTTCGCTGGCAACACGTCCGAGCACCTTGTCGGTGGCGTCAATCACAAACCACTCGTGCGTCACTTCGGCCGGCTTGGCGCTGAAGGTCTTCATGAGGTTCTTTCAATGAGCCGGCCGCGACATGCGGCCAGCAGGTTAAGGCCCTGCTGAAATTTCATTGCTGAAATCTCACGGCCATCGGTGCTGCTTGTTCAGGCAGCCTCTCAGGCGCGCTTCTCTTGCGTATTCCCCCCGGGCCACGGCGGAAAAGCCTTCGAGTGTAGCTGATCAAGGGTAACGCTGGCTAGAGGGGCCGCCTTGTTGGCGCCGCTCGCAAGGGGATGCCTGAACCGGTACACTAGGGTTTCTACCGAGTCATCCCATGAGCAGTACCACCGCCACCCCCGAACGTTCGTCGCCACTGGCGTCGAACCACGGCTCAGCGCCGGAGGCGCCGCGTTTCAGCTGGGTGCCGATCCGCTCGATGTCCGAGCGTCATCGGGAGCGCATTTCTACACACTTGCTGGCACTTAACGAAAGTGACCGCTATCTTCGATTCGGCTATCCGGCGACGGATGCCCAGATCGAGCGCTACGTCGCGTCGCTGAACTTCGAGCGCGATGAGCTGTTCGGCATCTTCAACCGGCGCCTCGAACTCATCGCGCTGGCCCACCTGGCCTACGTGCCGGTGAGCCACCCCGAAGACGCGGCGATGGCCGAGTTCGGCGTTTCCGTGGCCGGCCATGCGCGCGGCCGCGGCTACGGGGCACGGCTGTTCGAACGCGCCGTGCTGCAGGCGCGCAACCGCGGCTGCGACCGCCTGTTCATCCACGCGCTCAGCGAAAACACCGCGATGCTGAAGATCGCCCGCCGCGCCGGTGCGTTGGTCGAGCGCGACGGTTCGGAGTCGGAAGCCTGGCTGAAGCTGCCGCCCGACAGCCTCGCATCGCAGATGGGCCAGCTGATGGAGCGCCATGCGGCCGAGCTGAACTACCAGTTCAAGCGCCATGCACAGCGCATGAGCGACCTGCTCGACACCGTCACGGAAGTGAAGGCCCACGTGAGCAGCACACGACGCGTCGCCTCGGAATAAGCGACGAAATCCGTTTTCAGACACCAATCTGACAACTGTACGGCCCCGATGTGGGGGATGCGCCTGCTGAGGCCGACCGCTAGGATGCCTTCGGTTCGTCGCTCGACGGGTGCCTTTCGGCCCCGGTCCGATGGACCCCATCCAAGTCTGTGTCCTGATCATGCAAGTCCTGCCCTGGATCGCCGCATTGGCAGTCACCACGCTGCTGGCCCTCGCGCTCCTCGTGCTGCTGTGGCGCGGTCGCAAGCCGCCCCAACCGAAGCCGCTCCCCACCGAGTGGTCACTCACTGCCCGCCCCGTCTTCAGCACCGACGAGCGCCGCATCTATCGCCTGCTGCGTGAGGCGCTGCCGCACCACATCGTGCTGTCGAAGCTGCCGCTGGTGCGCTTCTGCCAGCCGAACGACCCCTCCGAAGTCCGCTTCTGGTTCGACCTGCTCGGCTCCAACCATGTGACCTTCGCGGTCTGCAGCGCGAACGGGCGCGTGCTCGCCGCGATCGACCTGGATGTCGAGCGCGGCGGTTCGCGCCGGCTGCAGCAGATCAAGCAATCGGTGCTGGCCGCCTGCCGCGTGCGCTACCTGCGCTGCTCGACCGACCACCTGCCGTCGATCGCCGAACTGCAGCTGCTGGTGCCGCACAGCGGGGCCGCGTCACGCGCACCGCAGCCCGCGCCGACGCACACGCTGCACGAAGCGCGCGACACGCTGGCCACCACCGTCGCGACCAAGCGCGCCGAGCGCACCGCGCTGTGGAGTGATTCGACGCTGTTCCAGGACTCCTTCTTCTCGCCCGACAGCCGGCTCGATGCGTTCGCGAGCAGCGAGTTCTCGGGGCTCGGCGACCGCAACGGCAAGGCCGCCCCGCGGCAGGGCCCCGCCTTCGCCACCACCAACCCCGGTGGCGACAGCACCTTGGGCGACGACGTCGGCGGTGTCGTCGTCGACCCGCCGCACTACGCGTCGAGCACGCGGCACTGAACGATTCGCGGCAACAACGCGGCTGCCGCTTACGATGCGGGCATGTCATCCGCCTCGCCGATTGAAACCCCCTACGCCGGCCTGACGCCGGAAGTCGTCCTCGACGCCCTCGATTCGGTCGGCCTGCGCGGCGACGGCCGGCTGATCCAGCTGAACTCCTACGAGAACCGCGTCTTCCAGGTCTTCCTCGAAGACAAGCGCGTCGTGGTCGCGAAGTTCTACCGGCCCGGACGCTGGAGCGACGCGCAGATCCTCGAAGAGCACGCGTTCGCCAACGAACTCGCCGAGGCCGAGATCCCGATCGTCAGCCCCTGGTCGCTGACCAGCGAGCAGAGCGGCGTCACCTCGACGCTGTGCCACTTCACCGGCGGCTCGGACCCGCACCGCTTCGCGATCACCGAGCGCCGCTCGGGCCGCGCGCCCGAGCTGGAGGATGAAGCCACGATGGAGTGGATCGGCCGCTTCGTCGGCCGCATGCACATGGTCGGCGCGACATCGCGTTTCGAGCACCGACTCACCCTCGACATCGCGACCTACGGCTCAGGCCCGCTCGACTGGCTGCTCGCCGGCGACATCATCCCGCCCGATGCGAAGCCCGGCTGGGAGCGCGCGGCGCGCGATGCGCTGGCCGAGATTGCCGCCTGCTTCGACGCCGTCGGCAGCACCCGCACGATCCGCCTGCATGGCGACTGCCACGCCGGCAACGTGCTGTGGACCGAGGCCGGCCCGCACTTCGTCGACCTCGACGATGCCTTGTCCGGCCCGGCGGTGCAGGACCTGTGGATGCTGCTGTCGGGCGAGCGCAGCGTCGCGACCCGCCAGCTGCATGCGCTGCTGACCGGCTACGAGGACTTCATGGAGTTCGACTGGCGCGAGCTGCGGCTGATCGAAGCCTTCCGCACGCTGCGGATGATCCACTACAGCGCCTGGCTCGCACGCCGCTGGAACGACCCGGCCTTCCCGATCGCGTTCCCGTGGTTCGGTGCGCCGGTCTACTGGACGGACCAGGCGGTGCGCCTGCGCGAGCAGATCGCGACGCTGCGGGAGCCGCCGGCGTTCGGCGGCCCCGCCTACTGAGCGCGCCGGATCAGGCGGTCAGCAGCGCCGTGACGCGGCGCACATACGCGGCAGGGTCCTCGAGCTGCCCGCCCTCGGCCAGCACCGCCTGGTCGAACAGGATGTTCGCGAGCTCGTCGAACTGCGGGCTCGATTCGAGCCGCTTCACCAGCGCGTGCTCGGCGTTCACTTCGAGCACCGGGTTCGTCTTCGGCGCGCTCTGGCCGGACTGCTTCAGCAGCCGCGCGAGGTGGCCGCTGATGTCGCCCTCCTCGACGACCAGGCAGGCCGGCGAGTCGACCAGCCGCGTCGTCACGCGCACGTCCTTCGCGCGGTCCTTCAGCGCTTCCTTCAGGCGGTCGAGCACCGGCTGGAACGCCGTCGCGACTTCTTCCGCCTGCTTCTTCTCGGCCTCGTCCTGCAGCTTGCCGAGATCGACCGAGCCCTTCGCGACGCTCTGCAGCGACTTGCCTTCGACCTCGTACAGGTGGCTCAGCATCCACTCGTCGACGCGGTCGACCAGCAGCAGCACCTCGATGCCCTTCTTGCGGAAGATCTCGAGCTGCGGGCTGCTCTTCGCCGCGGCCAGGTTGTCGGCCGTGATGTAGTAGATCGTGTCCTGGCCCTCCTTCAGGCGGCCCAGGTAGTCGGCGAACGAGACGCCTTCGTCGGCCTGCGTCGAAGCGAAGCGCAGCAGCTTGGTCAAGCGCTCCAGGTTCGCATGGTCCTCGCCGACGCCCTCCTTCAGCACCGCGCCGAAGTCCTTCCAGAAGGCGGCGTACTTCGCGCGCTCTGCCGCGTCCTCGCTGTCGGCGAGCGACTCCAGCATGCCCAGCACGCGCTTGGTCGAGCCCTCGCGGATCGCCTTCACGTCGCGACTCTCCTGCAGCAGCTCGCGCGAGACGTTGAGCGGCAGGTCGGCGCTGTCGATCACGCCCTTCACGAAGCGCAGGTAGACCGGCATCAGCGCCTCGGCGTCATCCATGATGAAGACGCGCTTCACGTAGAGCTTCACGCCGCCGCGCTTGTCGCGGTTCCACAGGTCGAACGGTGCCTTCGCCGGCACGTACAGCAGCTGCGTGTACTCGCTGCGGCCCTCGACGCGGTTGTGCGTGAACGCGAGCGGCGCCTCGGTGTCGTAGCTGATCTGCTTGTAGAACTCGGTGTACTGCTCGGGCGTGATGTCGCTCTTGCTGCGCGTCCAGAGTGCCGCCRCCTTGTTGACCGGCGCCCACTCGTCGTGGACGACCTGCTCCTGCTTCTCGGCATCCCACTCCTCCTTCTGCATCAGGATCGGCAGCGAGATGTGGTCGGAGTACTTGCTGATGATCGAGCGCAGCTTCCAGGCGGTGAGGAACTCCTCCTCGCCCTCGCGCAGGTGCAGGATCACCGAGGTACCGCGC
>NZ_JBFUCB010000326.1:0-6667 GCF_056405435.1 Rhizobacter sp. P1_G5
ACTACATGGTGCCGGCCGCAKTCGTCGTGCTGCCGACGCTGCCGCTGACGGGCAACGGCAAGGTCGACCGCCAGGCCCTGCCGGCGCCGGCAGGGCTGGCTGCGACGGCCGCGCGGCGCGTCGAGCCGCCGCAGGGCGAGACCGAGCAGGGCCTGGCGGCGATCTGGCGCGACGTGCTGGGCCTGGGTGATGGGGGACACGAGGTCGGCCGCCACGACAACTTCTTCGAGCTCGGCGGCCACTCGCTGCTCGCGACCCAGGTGACGGCGCGCATCCGCCAGGCGCTGGACCGCGGCTTCGTGCTGCGTGCGGTGTTCGAGCACCCGGTGCTGCACGAGCTGGCGCGGGCGATCGAGGCGGGCCGCGCACCGGCCGCAGCGAGCGCGGCGATCACGCGGCTGGCCAGCGACGGCCCGAGCCCGCTGTCGTTCGCGCAGGAGCGCATGTGGCTGCTGCACGAGCTGGCGCCGGACAGCTCGGCCTACAACATGCCGGTCGCGCTGCGCCTGCACGGCGTGCTCGATCGCGCCGCGCTGGAGCGTGCGCTCGACGCGCTGGTGCAGCGCCACGAGACGCTGCGCACCACCTTCGCGATGATCGACGGCCGGCCGATGCAGACGGTGCGGGCAGTGGAGGGGCACCAGCCGTTCGCGCTGCCCTTCCACGACCTGCGCGCGCAGGGCCGGCAGGCCGAGGAGGCCGCGATCGCGCTGGCCACCGACACCGCGCGCGCCTACTTCGACCTGAGCCGCGGGCCGGTCTTCCGCACGCTGCTGGTCCAGGTCGCCGACGACGAGCACCTGCTGCTGCTCGCGATGCACCACATCGCTGGCGACCAGTGGTCGTACGGCGTGCTGGGCCGCGAGCTGGCCGAGGCCTATGCGGCGTTCCGCCGCGGCGCGGCGCCCACGTGGCAGCCGCTCGCGGTGCAGTACCGCGACGTGGCGGTGTGGCAGCGCGAGCGCTTCCAGGGCGAGCTGCTGGAAACGCAACTCGGCTACTGGCGCCGCCAGCTCGACGGCGTGGCGCCGTTGCTGCTGCCGACCGACCACCCGCGGCCGACGATCCTGTCGGACCGCGCCGCCTGGCATGCCGACGTGCTGCCCCCCGCGCTGATCGAATCGCTCGAGGCCTTCAGCCGCGCGCATGGCTGCACGCTGTTCATGACGCTGTTCGCCGCGTACGTGACGCTGCTGCACCGCTACAGCGGGCAGGCCGACATCGCGGTGGCGGTGCCGATCGCCAACCGCGAGCAGCGCGAGGTGGAAGGGCTGGTCGGCGGCTTCATCAACACGCTGGTGCTGCGCAGCACGTGTGGCGACGACACCGCGTTCAGCGAGTTGCTGGCGAACGTGCGCACGACCGCGCTGGAGGCGTATGCGCACCAGGAGTTGCCGTTCGCGAAGCTGGTCGAGGAACTGCGGCCGATGCGCGGCCCGGCACTGCCGCCGCTTGCCCAGGTGCTGTTCACGCTGCAGAACGCGCCGATGACCGGCATCGAGTTCCCCGGGCTGCAATGGGAGCCGGTCGCGATCGACCGCGCCGCGGCGCCGTTCGAGCTGGGGCTGTACATCGAGGCGGCCGTCAGCGGCAGCGTGCTGTTCGAGTACTCGACCGAGCTGTACGACGAGCCGACGATCCGGCGCATGGCGGGGCACTACCGGATGCTGCTCGAATCGCTGGTGGAAGCACCCGCCACGATGCTCGCGAAGCTGCCGATGCTCACCGCCGACGAGCAGCGCTGGCTGCGGGTCGAGATGAACGGCACCGCCGCCGCGCATGCCAATGATGTCTACCCACGCCTGTTCGAGGCCCAGGTCGCGCGCAGCCCCGAGGCCGAGGCGGTGCGCTACGAGGGCGCCTCGCTCACCTACGCGGCGCTGAATGCGCGCGCGAACCGCGTCGCCAACCGGCTGCGCGCGATGGGCGTCGGCCCGGGGCAGCTGGTCGGCGTGTGCCTGCAGCGCTCGCTGGCGCTGGTCGTGGCGCTGCTCGGCGTGCAGAAGGCCGGCGGCGCCTACGTGCCGCTGGACCCCGGCTTCCCGGCCGAGCGGCTCGCCTACATGCTGGAGGACAGCGGCGCGCGCGTGCTGGTGGCCGGCGGCGATGCGGCCGACGGCATCGCGCTGCCGCCCGGCGTGCAATTGCTGGACGTGCTGGCCGATGYGGTCGCGCTGGGCGCTGGCAGCGAGGACAACCTCGCAGGCGCGCCGGCGCCGGACGACCCGGCCTACGTGATCTACACCTCCGGCTCCACCGGCCGGCCGAAGGGCGTGGTGGTGCCGCACGGCGCGCTCGCGAACTTCCTGCATTCGATGCGGCGCGAGCCGGGGCTGGCGGCCGGTGACGTGCTGGCTGCCGTGACGACCGTCTCGTTCGACATCGCCGGGTTGGAGTTGTACCTGCCGTGGCTGGTGGGCGCGCGCGTCGAGCTGTGCTCGCGCGAGACGGCGGCCGACGGCATTGCGCTGTCGGCGGCGCTGGCGGCCAGCGGCGCGACGGTGCTGCAGGCGACGCCGGCCACGTGGCGCCTGCTGCTGGAAGCCGGCTGGACCGGCGGGCCCAACTTCCGCGCGCTGTGCGGCGGCGAGGGGCTGCCGCGCGAGCTGGCCGATGCGCTGCTGGCGCGTGTCGGCGAACTGTGGAACCTGTACGGGCCGACCGAGACGACGGTGTGGTCGACCGCGGAGCGCGTGATCGGCGGCGGTGCGCCGGTCACGATCGGCCGGCCGATCGACAACACGCAGGTGCATGTGCTGAGCCGTGCCGGCGAGTTGCAGCCGGCCGGCATCCCGGGCGAGCTGTGGATCGGCGGCGCGGGTGTCGCGACCGGCTACCACCGCCGGCCGGAGCTGACGGCGGATCGCTTCATCGCCGATCGCTTCTCGACCCAGCCGGGTGCGCGGCTCTACCGCACCGGCGACCTCGGCCGCTGGACGGCGCAGGGGCGGCTGGAGCACCTGGGGCGCATCGACCACCAGGTGAAGATCCGTGGCTTCCGCATCGAGCTGGGCGAGATCGAATCGGTGCTCGCGGGGCACGAGGCAGTGCGGCAATCGGTGGTGATCGCGCGCGAGGCGGGGCCGGGCGACCTGCGGCTGGTGGCCTACGTCGTGTACCAGCCCGGCGAGGACCTGACCGTCAGCGAGGTGCGGCGCCACCTGCGGCGCGAGCTGCCGGACTACATGGTGCCGTCGCTGGTGGTCGCGCTCGACGCGATCCCGCTGACGCCGAACGGCAAGGTTGACCGCGCGTCGCTGCCGGACCCGTTCAAGAACGTCGCGCCGGTGGCCGCGTACGAGCCGCCGGCACCGGGGCTGGAGCGGCTGCTGGCCGATGTGTGGCAGCAGACGCTGCAGATCGAGCGGGTCGGCGCCGAGGACAACTTCTTCGAGCTGGGCGGGCATTCGCTGCTGTCGCTGCGTGTCGCGGTGGCGGTGGAGCAGCGCACCGGCTGGCGCATGGATCCGCGCGTGCTCTTCTTCCAGAACCTTCGCCAGATCGCGGCTGCGGGCGCCGCGCATGTCTCTGCTGATTTTTCCGATCACTTGCCCAGCCCATGAACCCATTCTTCTTCGGCACCCGGCAACGGCGGCTGTTCGGCGTGTACAGCCCGGCGCGGGCGTCGGCGGCCGGCAGCGGCACGCGGGCCGTGCTGCTGTGCCCGCCGTGGGGCCAGGAGTACCTGCGCGCCCACCGTGCGATGAAGCAGCTCGCGACGCTGCTGAACCAGGCCGGCGTGCACGTGCTGCGCTTCGACTGGTTCGGCACCGGCGACTCGGCCGGCGAGATGCTGGACGCGAGCCTGGCCGGCTGGCAGGCCGACATCGAGACGGCGATCGACGAGCTGAAGGACACGACCGATGCAGCACGTATCGGGCTGGTGGGGCTGCGGCTGGGCGGCACGCTGGCCGCGGCCGTGGCGGCGCGGCGGCGCAAGGACGTCGACAGCCTGGTGCTGTGGGATCCGGTGGTGTCGGGCGAGGGGTACCTGAAGGAGTTGCTGGCCGCAGCGCCTGCCCGCAAGCCGGAGCACGGTGGCGGTCATGAGGTGATGGGCTTTGCGCTGAGCGAGGCGATGGCGGCCGAGCTGCGCGGGCTGGTGCTGCCAGCGGCGGAGTTGCCGGCGCGCACGCTGGTGGTTCGATCGGTGGCAGGCGAGGCGGTCGGGTCATTGCCGGTCGAACAGGTCGAGGGCCAGCCCGCCTGGCTGGAGGACCACCATTCGGGGGCCGGCGCGGTGCCGGTGAAGGTGTTGCAGCGCGTTGCGCAGTGGTGGAGCTGATGGTGAACGAGCAGGTGCTTCTGATGGGTCCGCGCAAGGCGCTGGTGGGCATCGTGACGCCGGCGGCGGAGGGTGCGGCGACGGCGCCCGGCCGGCCGGCGGTGGTGGTGCTGAACTCGGGGATCATCCACCGCGTCGGCGCGAACCGGATGACGGTGCAGCTGTGCCGGCGGCTGTCGGGGCAGGGCTTCGACGCGGTGCGGTTCGACCTCTCGGGCATCGGCGACAGCGAACCGCGCGACGACGGGCTCGGGCTGCTGGAGGCGAGCCTGGCCGACATCAAGGACGCGCTCGACACATTGGAATCAGTGCGCGGCTTCAAGCGCTTCGTGCTGGTCGGCCTGTGCTCGGGCGCGGACCATGCGGTGGTGTACGCGGGGCGGGATCCGCGGGTGACGGGGCTGGTGTTGCTGGACCCGTCGATCCCGCACACGCCGCGCTACTACCTGAACCACTATGCGCGGCGCGCGACGCGGCTGAGCAGCTGGATGAACATCGCGCGGGGCAAGCATCCGCTGTGGCATGCGCTGGGACAGCGCATGGGCGGGGCGGGTCATGCGGAGGTGCCGGAAGAGGGGCCGCGTGCCGACCTGGATTCGCCGGAGGCCAAGGCCTTCCTGTCGAACGCCTATGCGGCGGCACACCGTTCGGGCAACCGGTTCCTGGCGGTGCTGACGGCGGAACGCGAAGACCATCACAACTACCGCGAGCAACTGATCGACGCGTTCCCCGACGTGCCGTTCGGGGACCGGCTGCAGCTGGAGTACCACGAGGGCACGGATCACACGTTCACCGCGGAGGCGGATCGGGAGCGGGTGATCGAGGGGATCGTGGGGTGGATGCGCGCTGCCGCGTGAGATCGATGGTCAGGCCTGCTGCAAGCGCTTGAAGGTGTCGAGCCAGGTCTGCGTCTGCTGCGCGATGAGTTCTCGCAACCCGGGCAGGCGCCGGGCCACCCTGTCCAGCGATGCCAGCGTTGCGAAGGTCAGCTCGCACAGCTGAATGGTGCGCTCGACGATCCGGGCCTTAGGCATGTCACACCGCAGGCCGAAGTCCAGCAAGCCCAGCCGTGCCGCGAAGAAGCTGCGGTTGCCCTCCAGGTTCAACGCCAGGTTGTCGTCGGCAATGTAGAGCCGCGTGCAGACGATGTCGTAGGCCGGTGCCATGCGCACCGCGCCGCTCAGGCTGTCGTACAGCACGCCGAAGTTCTTCATGTGCGCGTCGCCGTTGCCGAGGATGCACGACAGCACCACCATGTCGAACAGCTGCTCGCGCGCGGCGGGYAGTTGCTCGGGTGAGCAGTACAGGTGCAGCAGCCTCAGCACGAGTTCGTAGCTGCCGACGTACTTCTGGTCGGCGGCGCGGCCGGCCAGGGCCAGCATGTCCTCGAAGCCGAGGACGCGTCCGTCGGGCGGCCGGTCGAAGCGGCGCATCACGAACAGCTCGCCGTCGTCGGACAGGTGGAACTCGGGCACCGGCACGCCGGCCTGCTTCACGATGCTCATGCAGATGAACTCGTTGATCGCGAGGCCCGGGAATTCGCCGAGGCCTGACTTGACGATGAGTTCTGAGGTGGGCAGCGATGCCTTGGGCGTGGGCCGCATGTCGTCGCTGACGCGCTCGGGGACGAGCACCTTGGGCTGCACGCCGCTCAACCCGGTGCGCATCAGGTAGCTGTCGACGAGGCGGGCGAAGAGTTCCCGTGAGCCGCCGTGTGCGAGCAGTTCAGCGAGGGACTCGCCTCGCACAGGCGCTTCGTTCCCGGCCTGCCCTTCGAGCGTGAAGCGCAACCGGCCGATGGGTGCCTGCGACCCGATCACCGTCAGCAGCAGCAGCGGATCGAGTCCGGTGGTCTTCGCGAGTCGATTGCGCAGTTGCTCCAGCACGAAGCCTTCCGGCATGTTCATCTGGAAGATCGGATGCAGCGACGGGAACTCGTACGGCCGGGCGCGCAACGGCATGCCGAGCGCTGGCGCCGACTCGGGCGTGGCATCGGGTGCGAAAGAGAACAGGTAGCTGCCATCGCGCTGCAAGATGCCGGACAGACCTTACGGTGTGTGAACCAGCACCTTGGTGGGCGATTCACTCATCGCCGTCTTTCAACAGGGCGCTGATCTCGTCCAGCGTCGGTCGCCGGGCGGGCGCCACCTGCAGTTGGGCTCCGAGTGCCGCTGCGACCCGTGCATAGGACGAAGCGGCGACACCTGGTCGGCCGGCTTCGACGTGGATCACCTTCAGGCGGGGAATGCCGGCGATGTGGGCCACGTCGACCAGCCGCAGGCCGCGCTGCTTGCGCATCTCCTGCAAGGACTGCCCCAGCACCACCAGATTGACCGAGAAATCACCCATGAAAGTATCGTAATCGATACTTAACAGGTAGCA
>NZ_JBFUCB010000327.1:0-6650 GCF_056405435.1 Rhizobacter sp. P1_G5
GCTTCATCTCGCCCCAGATGCGCGTGCCGGGACGCGACAGCACGCGCTCCAGCCGCTCGTTCCACCAGGCCGCCATCGACGAGCCGGCGGCGGTGCTGCGCGGCACGTCGCGGATCGCATCATCGATGCAGTTCAGCGCACTCGTGAAGAAATCCGTCTCCCACATCAGGAAGATCGGAAAGATCTTCTGCTCGTACAGCATCGGGATCCACTGCGCCGCGATGTCGGCCGCGGCAGACTCGCCGACCAGGCCGCCGTGCGCAAAGATGCAGACGTCGACCACGCCGTCCTGCAGCCCCCATTGCTTGCGCGCCTGCGCGAGCTGCACGTCGACGATCGCGCGCACGTCGTCGGGCCGGGTGCGGAATACGCCGCTGTTGCTCAGCGCGCCGTTGTTGCCCATGTTGACGATGAACGGCGACAGCTCGCGGTTGCGCAGCACCTCGCTCGCCGCGAGCGCGACACGGCCGGCCGCGTCGGTGCGCAGGCTGATCGATTTCGAGATCGCGGTGTGGTCCTGCGTCACCACGCCGAGCTGCGCGACCCAGCAGTCCATCGCGTTGGCGATCCAGTCGTCGTAGCTCAGGATCGCATAGCCGTACGAGCCCCAGTCGGTGCCCCAGGAGTTCTGGATCAGGAAGCCGCGCTCGTTGTAGCCGACGATCGCGAACGCGTGGCCGGAATGCCGCGCGTGGCCGCCCTTCACCGGGATCTCCCAGATTCCCTTGCGCGGCTCGCTGAACGAGGTCGGCCGCTTCTTCAGCGCGGTGAGTTCGATGCCGTCGTCCCAGCCCGAGTGGCAGCCGGCGCTCGCATACAGGATGCCCACCTCGTTCAGCGCGGCATGCATGTCGGTGATCGCCTTGTGGTCGATGCGGTAGTAGGCGCCGAGCGGGCGCTTCACCGCATCGAACCACCAGTCGTCGGCCAGGCTCTTGCTGGCCGCCGGCATCTCGAGCCCGGGGAACAGCGGCTCGCGGCAGGCGCCGTGCTTGAACCAGCCCTTCATCGCACCGCGCAGGCTGGAGCCCTTGTCTTCGGACGAGCCCGGGTACTCGTCGTAGCGGCGCGCCATCGAGTACAGCATGTAGGGCGAGATGGCAGGCTTTCGTTCACGGCCCGAGGCCAGCAACAGGTGCTCGACGACCAGCGACAGCGCGAAGCCGGTGCAGGCCATCGTGTCGCCCTGGTACTTGACCGGCAGCCCGTGCTTCGGGAACAGCGTCGGTGGCGGCGCGCTGCCGATGGACGGGCGGTAGGGCCGGTCGCGCACGTCGATCTCGTCGGGGCGCGCGACGCGCATGAACGGCGAGTTCTTCGGCAGTGGGTCGGCGGTGGGGCGGCGCGGTTTCGCCGCCTTCGTTGCGCTCGCGACCTTCACCGTTCGTGCTGCCATGAAGCCTCCCCATCGATTCGATGTGCTTGTCGGATGCGCATTGGACCGCGTCAGGGCACGGGCCGCAAGCCTTCAACGTGAGGAGACCGGCATCGCTACTTGAGCTGGTAGCAGCCAGGCGTTTCGATGAACATCTCCGATCCGAGCTTGTAGCGCAACCCGCCGTATGAATACCGGATGCGACTCGCTGTCGACTGGCTCGCTGCCTCGATGGCAGCCTTGCGCACCGGCCGACTTCGCCTCTCCAGCAAGCTGTCGAAAATCAGGTACTCGCGTTCGGTGAGATAGGCAGGAATTTCCGACATTCCCCGCGGCGCCACCAGCACCGCATGCTGCTCGGGCCATACCGTGAAAGGCCCCACCCTGCGCACATCGCCATCCAGCACCTCGGCCGGCAACCTCAGCCTGTAGCCGCCATCCATGTTCTCGATGGCATTCTGCGGCAGCAACTGACGCGCGGAATTCACGCATTGCATCAAGTCGCGCCCGCATTGTTTCCTGAAGGCTTCCACCGTCACCAGCCGCCCCCGGGCACGACCCAGCCATTGCAGCACCAGCGTCACATGGGCTGCTGCACGAACGCTGCTGCCGTCCTCCCTGAAGATCTCACCCGACTGCGGCTCGAGCTGGGTGCCGAGTCCCAGCGGCAGCCGTTGAACGGCTGAAGTCTTCAACGCCTTGTGCGCGGGCGGAGTCGGCTGAACCCCGTCATCTCGATTGCGCAAGCGCTTGAGCTGTGCCCCCCGATCCACCGGATCGTGCCAACCCACCCAGGCCTCGGGTCGGCGCTCGGCGCCCACCAGGCGGCTCACTGCGCACTGCGCTTTCGCCCCCGCCTTCACGTCACTCACCCGATCCGGCAATCCCTTTGCAGCAGGTGTCCCCTCCAGCGCTGCGCGCCGGATCCCGCCGGGCCTGATTCGCAATTCCATGATGACCGTCCTTCCCGTAGTGTTAACAGGCCCTGGGCATGAGTCACGCCGGATCCGGAACAGTTCAACGAAGGCAGACCAGCGCCTCCAGTTTCCTGAGCTTCCTGGCCATCGCAGGAACGCTCAACGCCGGCAGAGCCCGCAGCGCGCGATCGGCCGAGCTACCGCTTCACCTCGTCGATCACCAGCAGCGTCGCGCCGTAGCTGCCATCGCACGGCGACTCGCCGGCGTCGCACACCGGCTTGCCGGCGAACGGGCTGTCGCCCGGCTGGCGTGCCGCCCACAGCTGCTCGGCGAGCCCGAGGTCGATCTCGGGGATCTGGTCGCCGGCCTTCTTGACGCCGATGCCGGTCATGTCGCGCGGCTTGCGCGACACCATCGCGACGATGTGGTCGGTGCCCGGCGGCCCGCCGGCAGTGATGTGCCAGCCGGCGCGCGGCAGCACGACCTCGCGGTTCAGCTCGATGCGGTTGTTCTTGTCGAGCTCGTTCGGGAACAGCAGGTAGAAGTGGGCCTTGTCGGTGCCGGCCAGGAACACGTACAGGTAGCCGGCCTCCGACGACTTGACGCGGAACTGCAGCCGGTCGCTGCCGATGCGCAGCTGCGACTTGTCGGCCAGTGCGTTGACGCCCAGCACCGGGTCGGCGTGGCGCACGATGTCCTGCAGCGCGGTGACCAGGCCGAACGGCACGGCTGGCGGCGGCGCGGGGGCGACGGCCGGTGCCGGTGACGGCGCCGTGGCAGTCGTCACCCCTGCGGTCGATGCGGACGGTGCCGCGGCCACGACGGCGGGCGCCGGTGCACGGCCGGCGAACCACCAGCCCGCCCCGGCCAGTGCGGCGACCACCAGCCCGGCCAGCGCATAGACACCGGCCCGCGACGGCGGCTTCGCATGCGGATCGGGCATCAGCTCGGCCGGCCGCGTCGATGGGGTGACCACCGTCGACGCGCCGAGGTCCGGCGGCACCGCCAACCCGCCGCGCGTCGAGCTGCCCAGCAGTTGCGACGGCGAATGCCCCAGCCCGTGCCCATGCCCACCCGGCAGCAMGGCCCGCAGCGCCGCCATGTCCTGCGGCCGGTCGTCCGGCTTCACCGCCAGCCCGGCATCGATGGCGGCCAGGAACTGCGGCGAATACCGCCCCGCCCCCGCCTGCACCGCCGGCTGCAGGTCGTCGGTGACGAGCCGGCTGACCGACGCGAGCGGCGCGCGCCCGGTGATCGAGGCATACAGCACCGCGCACAGCGCATACACATCGGTCCACGGCCCCTGGCGCATCGCCCTCGATTCGGCGTACTGCTCCACCGGCGCGTAGCCGGCCTTCAGGATCACCGTCAGCGCCTGCGTCGCATCGCCGATCACGCGCCGCGCGGCGCCGAAATCCAGCAGCACCGGCCGCATGCTCGCCGCGCCGCCGAACTGCGTGCTCTGCTGGTTCAGCAGCAGGATGTTGTCGGGCGCGATGTCGCGGTGGTAGCAGCGCTGGTGGTGCATCAGCTCCAGCGCGTCGATCAGCGGGTGCGCCACGCCGAGCAGCAGCGCCTCGTCGGGCCGGCCGTGCTCGATCAGCCACTGCTTCAGCGTCGGGCCTTCGTAGTACGGCATCACCATGTAGGCGGTGCCGTGCTGTTCCCAGAAGCGGTACACCTTGACCAGCGACGGGTGGTCGAACGCGGCCAGCAGCTGCGCCTCGTTGACGAAGCTGCGCAGACCCAGCTCGAAGGTCTCGCGATGGCGCGCCGAGCGCACCGAGACCTCGCACTGAGGGCCGCGCGTCGCGAGCGTCGCCGGCATGTACTCCTTCAGCGCGACCACGCGGCCGAGCTGGGTGTCGCGCGCCAGGTAGACGATGCCGAAGCCGCCTTCGCCGACCAGCCCCTCGACCACGTACTCCTGCAGCCGGAAGCCGTTCGGCAGCGAGTTGCCGCCGTCGAGCGGCGCATCGGTCTTGACGACCGTGCGCTCGTCGTCCGGCGTGAAGCTGGGTCCGTCGGTCGAGTCGCTCACCAGCGCCCCTCCAGCAGCTCCGAGAAGCAGTCCGGCGGCGGCAGCCCGGGCGCCACCGACAGGCTGTCGTCGGGCGCCGACGCATGGTCGGGCCACCACAGGCTGTGCCCGGTGTAGCGGCGCATCGCCTCGGCCACCACCAGCCCGTCGATCCATTGCGGCAGGCTCGCGGCGCCCGCATAGGTGTAGCGCAGCCGGCCCGGCATCGCGGTGGCAGCAGGCTCGACGCTGTGCCGCTCGGCCTGCCACGATGGCGCCCGCGCAAGCGCCGATTCAAAATCTTCGACCGTCGCGCCCGCCCCCAGCGTGCCGAGTGCGGCAGCACTCAGGTGCCGGTACCAGCCGTCCAGCGCCTGGATGCCCTCCAGCGTCTCCGGCAGGTCGTGCGCGGTCTGCGCGACCACCAGCGGGAAATAGCGGCCGACCTTGTCGACGCTCGGCATCAGCACGCCGGCCCACCATTCGCTGTCGATCACGCCGGGCGCCCAGGCGAAGCGCCAGATCGGCCCGGTCAGGTACACATCGAGGAACTGCGCGCCGAGCCGCGTGCGGCTCGCGTCCATGCCCTTCGACAGCCACGCATCGCAGGCATCGACGAACGGCTGCGGCAGCCGCCGGCTCGCGAAATCGCCCAGCATCGCGAGCTTGCCGAACCAGCCCGGCGCCTGCGTGCCGACGCCGCTGATGAACTGGTCGATGCTGAAGTCGTGGCTCACAGCTTGCCCGGGCATGAGAACTCTTGCAGCTCGGGCAAGCGGAACGGGTTGCGCACGCTGCTGGCGGTGACCAGGAACACCGCCTTGCGGTTGTCGATGTTGAAGGTCGCCTTGAAGCGCTCCGGCGCGCCGGCCGCCTCGACCTGCTGCTTGTCGAACAACCGGAACAGCGCCCACGGGCCTTCCCGGGTGTCGCCCGACAGGCCGCTCGCCGACACCGGCGTCAGCGCGACGCGCACCTGCGTGCTGCCGCGCGGCCCCGGCCACTGGATCGAGGCCGGGATCTGCGGGCCGTGCGCGTACTTGACGAGCTGGCCGTCGACGTCGAGCGTGAACTGCGTGATCGACGGGTCCATCTCCATCGGCTTGAAGTCGAGCCGCAGCCCCGGCGCGGTGCCGCCGCCGCGGAAGAAGGTGTCGCGGATCACCGCCGCATGCTGGAACTGCAGCAGCGTGGAACTGTCGGCACCCATCGATGCGCCGTCGATCTTCTTGAAGCTCCACGGCCGCGTCGAGGTGTCGACGAAGTTCACCAGGTTCTTCTGGAAGAACGCGTCGAACAGCCCGCCCGGCGCGAACACGCGGGCGAAGTCCTCCTGCGTCACGTCGCGGCTGCTGCCGCGCGCGAACGGGTAGCGCCCGCTGATGGCCTGGCGGCAGAACTCGCCGATCTCGGCATTGATCGAGTTGCCGATGTTGCTGCGCGTGATGTCGAGCGCCGCCTTGGTGCCGCTGACCGACAGCGTGTTCAGCAGCGAGCGGGTCGGCTCGGGCAACCGCGCGGCTTCGGCCTTCACCTTGTTCGGCACGTCCGACGGCGGCGGCACGTTGCCGCCCTTCACCGCGGTGTCGGCCGCGGTCAGCAGCGTGTAGACCTCGTTGATCAGCGCGATGGTCGAGTCGATCGGCGCGGCCTTGCCGTCGACTGCCCGCGTCTGCTGGCGCAACGCGACGAAGCGGTCGTCGACGATGCTCTCGATCCGCTGGCCGGGCCCGAGCGGCGTGGCCGGCGCCTGGTTGCCCAGCAGCCGCAGCAGTTCCTCGCGCGAGCGCTGGATCGCATCGCGCGCCTTGGTCTCGACCTTGGACGCCACGTCCTTGCTGTCGCCGAGCGTGGTCTCGCGCGACATCGCCTTCAGCAGCGGCACCAGCGGGTTGTCGGGCGCCGACAGCACGCGCGACATCTGCACCGCCTGCGACAGGTTGGCCGTCGGCAGCATCTTCACGTCGGCGATGAACTCCTCCCACACCGTGACGTAGTCGGTCAGGTACAGGCGGCGCACCTCGTCGGCGAGCTGCTGCTGCACGTCGAGCGAGCGCAGCGCGTTCTGGCGATTGCTGTCGTTGACGCCCAGCACCCAGCTCTCTTCATCGGCCAGCGTGCGCGCGACGCGCTCGACCTCGCGCTGGAAGCCCTTGTGATAGCCGTCGTAGGTGAAGAGCCCCGGCACGCCCTTGGTCAGCGGCTGGCCGCTCATGCGCGTGAACACCAGTCCCGCGCCGGCACCGGCCGCCTTCGCCACCGTGAACTCCGGGATGTCGGCGCCCACGCCCTGGCGCTTCAGCCGCCGGTACACGCGCTCGGTGAGCGGCGTCGCGA
>NZ_JBFUCB010000328.1:0-6624 GCF_056405435.1 Rhizobacter sp. P1_G5
GCCCCCGCCCCTGCGCCGGCCCCTGCTCCCGCGCCGGCCCCTGCACCGGCACCCGCACCGGCACCGGCACCCGCGCCCGCGCCCGCACCGTCGAGCGACATCGCCAAGCACGCGCTGGTCGGCTACTGGCACAACTTCACCAACCCGGCCGGCAACACCTACCCGCTGAGCCAGATCCCGGACGCGTGGGACGTGATCGTCGTCGCGTTCGCCGACAACGYCGGTGGCGGCAACGTCAGCTTCACGGTCGACTCCAATGCCGGCAGCGATGCGCAGTTCATCGCCGACGTGCGTGCGCTGAAGGCCAAGGGCAAGAAGGTGGTGCTGTCGCTGGGTGGCCAGAACGGCTCGGTCAGCGTCGGCTCGCAGGCCGAGGCCACGAACTTCACGAACAGCCTGTACGCGATCATCCAGAAGTACGGCTTCGACGGCATCGACCTCGACCTGGAGAACGGCGTGGCGCAAGGCGCGCCGATCCAGCAGTACCTGGTCAGCTCGGTGAAGGCGCTGAAGGCCAAGGTCGGCTCGAAGTTCTACCTGTCGATGGCGCCGGAGTGGCCGTACGTGCAAGGCGGCTTCGTCTCGTACGGCAGCATCTGGGGCGCCTACCTGCCGATCATCAACGGGCTGCGCGACGACCTGTCGATCATCCAYGTGCAGTACTACAACAACGGCGGGCTGTACTCGCCGTACCAGGCCAACCCGTACCCGGAAGGCTCGGTCGACATGCTGGTGGCGGGCAGCAAGATGCTGATCGAAGGCTTCGGCCTGTCGAACGGCTCGGCGGGCACCTTCGCCGGGCTGCGGCCGGACCAGGTCGCGTTCGGCGTGCCGTCGGGCCCGCGCTCGGCGAACTCCGGCTTCGTCACCGCGTCGACCGTGAACAACGCGGTGGACTGCATGGTGAAGCTGACCGGTTGCGGCTCGCTGCGCCCGAACCAGGCCTACCCGACCTTCCGCGGCGTGATGACCTGGTCGATCAACTGGGACCGCTTCGACGGCTACAACTTCTCGGCGCCGGTCGGTGCCCACCTGAAGACGCTGCCTTGATTGCTGTGTGATACCCGAGCGGCGGGACGCCCATCCGGCGCCTGCTGCTCGGGGATTCACTCCGTGGCCCTACCATCCGGGCGCATGCGTTCACCGACCCTTGGCGCCTGCGCCTGTTTCGTTTTCTCCCTTCCCCTGCACGCTGCATTCGCGCAGTCCGACCCGGCCGCCAGCCTGGCCGAATGCGCGCAGATCGGCGCCC
Source organism: Rhizobacter sp. P1_G5 (assembly GCF_056405435.1). Classification (NCBI taxonomy): domain Bacteria; kingdom Pseudomonadati; phylum Pseudomonadota; class Betaproteobacteria; order Burkholderiales; family Sphaerotilaceae; genus Rhizobacter; species Rhizobacter sp. P1_G5. The sequence continues at coordinate 1,253 of NZ_JBFUCB010000328.1, forward strand.
CGGCCGATCGCCTCGCGTGCTACGACAGGCTGGCCGGCCGCGCGGTCGAGGCGCCGGCACCCACCGGCCGCGAGGGCGAGAGCGAGTCGAAGCTGGCCCCGAAGGCGCAGCTGCTGCCGCCGGCGATCCGGCCGACGGGTGGCGGCAGCGGCAGCCTGGTCTCGCGCTACTGGGAGCTCGACCCCGAGGACAAGCGCGGCATCTTCAACTTCGTCGGCTACAAGCCCAACTACGTGCTGCCGCTGCACCAGACGAGCCGCATCAACCGCGAGCCTCGATCGCCCACGCAGGCGGCCGTGCCGCTGCCGGACTACAAGAACACCGAGGCCAAGTTCCAGCTGTCGCTGCGCACCAAGGTGCTGCAGGATGTCGGCTTCGAGGGCGGTGACCTGTGGCTCGCCTTCACGCAGCAGGCGCTGTGGCAGATCTGGAACGGCAAGGATTCGAAGCCGTTCCGCAACAGCGACTACGAACCGGAGGCGATCTATGTGGTGCCGGTTCCCGAGGCCTGGCGCGGGCTGCCGTTCGGCTGGCAGTGGCGCTACGCGCAGCTGGGGATCGCGCACCAGTCGAACGGCCAGTCCGATCCGCTGTCGCGCAGCTGGAACCGCGCGTCGCTCGGGGCCGGCTTCGAGCGCGACAACTGGTCGTTGAGCACGCGCCTGGTCCAGCGCTTCAACGAGAAGCTGGAGACCGACAACAACCCCGACCTGATCGACTACCGCGGCCGCAGCGAGACGCAGCTGAACTGGGCGAGCGGCTTGTCGACCGCTTCGCTGCTGTACCGCAACACGCTGCAGGGCGTGAAGTACGGTGCGCTGCAGCTCGAGTGGACCTACCCGGTGCTGCGCGACCAGCCGAACGGCCTGCGCTGGTACCTGCAAGCCTTCCGCGGCTACGGCGAGACGCTGACGGACTACAACTTCCGGCAGACGAGCTTCGGGGTGGGGGTGACGTTCCTGCAGTTCTGAGAACGGGATTCAGCCCTTGGCGGCTGCCCGCTTGGCACGCTGCAAGGGCGTGTGCTCGGGAATGCGGGCGGTCTTGCGGTCTTGCGCGTAGTGCCAGCCCGGCAGGGCCTTGGCCACCTGCGCCGCCTTGGTGGGGGGCGCCTCGACGAGCATCGAGCCGGCGGCACCGCCGACGACGATGCCGCCCAAGGCACGCACCGACTTCTTCGCCGCCGTGAGCGCCTTGGCGTCCACGTCGCTGGAGTTGAAGAAGACGAAGCGTGCCATGGCCTCGATTATCGCGCCAAGCCCTTGCCTTGCATACGGGCGGGGAATCCGAGGTCCTGGGCATGCGCCGTGGCCAATCTCACGATGGCCGCCGAACGCCGGGCGTCGCGCGGCATCGCCAGCACCGCGCTGCCGGCCAGCCGGCGCGCCAGCACGCCGGTGGCGATCGGCGTGGCCATCGAGGTGCCCGACATCACGCCCCAGCGGTTGCCGAACAGCGTCGACACGATGGCCACGCCCGGCGCGGTGAGCGCGAGCTTGCGGCCGCGGTTGGAGAACTGCGCGAAGAACGGCACGTGGTGGCCGATCGGCTTGCCGCGCGGCTCGCCCAGCGTCCACTCCAGGTAGGCACCGGCCGGCCAGGCGTTCTCCAGGCCGATCGCCGAGACCGCGATCACCTGGGGGTAGCGGGCCGGGTAGTCGACCTCGTCGGCACCGTCGTTGCCGGCGGCGGCCAGGCAGACGCAGCCGCGCGCCCAGGCGAACTCGACCGCGTCGCGCACCGCCTCGTCCGCGAGGCTGTCGCCCAGGCTCAGGTTGACGAGGTCGCAGCCGTCGACGGCGGCCTGCTTGATGGCCGCCTGGATCGCGAAGGTCGACGCGAATGGGTCGCCGGCCTCGAACACGCGGTAGGCATGCAGCGACACGGCGCTGGCCTCGCCGCGCCGCCAGCCGCTGGCCGTCGCCGCGATCACGCCGGCCACGTGGCTGCCGTGGCCATCGGCGTCGCGCAGCAGGCGCGTTGCCTCCTTCGCGGTGGTGTTGCGCCCGCCGGCGAGCTTCARGTGGTCGTGCGGCCCGATGCCGGTGTCGACCACGCCGACCGAGACGCCCTTGCCGGCGCCGGCCGCCGGCTTGCCGTAGACCAGGCCGCGCGCATCCGCCGTCTTCAGCGACAGGGCCGGCACGGCGATCTCCAGGCCGCCGCGCAGCAGTTCCACATTCGACAGCCGCACCGGCCAGCCGCCGTGCAGCGGCGCCACCTCGACGGCATCCAGGCGCTTCGTGCCGCGGCCCAGCCGGAAGCTGACGCGCCCGCGCCGGTCGGTCATCGCCTCCAGGCCGGTGCCTTTTTCTTCATCGAGCAGGATCGTCACCAGCGCCTGCGCGAGCCGCGTGCGGGCCGCGTCGTCCACGACGACCGTGACGGTCCAGGCCTGGTCGCGGCCGGCCGCGATGCGCGGCGCCTTCAGGTGTTCGCTGAGCTTGTGCCACGGCCGGGCAGGGCGCTCCAGGCGGTACCACTGTTCCTCGGCCAACGTGGCGCCATCGGGTGCGCTCGCGCGCACGTCGTCGATGCTGCGGCGGCCGATGTCCAGCAGCACGGCGCCATCGGCGGGCGAGCTGGTGACGAGCCTCAGCGTCGACGGGGTCATCCGCGGGGCAGCAGGGCGTTTCTCGGCGGCCGCGGCCTGCAGCCTGCGCAGCGTGGCCGCGGGGGCCGGGGCGTTCCTGCCGGCACGCGCCGGCGGAATGACGATGAGGCGACGCGGTCGCCGGGTCGGATCCATCTTGTTCTTGCTCCCTGGTTGTCGGTCTAGGTTTGTATGCGGTCGGCCATGTCCCTGGCGACGTTGCGCAGTTTTCGGTCGACGTCTTCATGGCTGCCCAGACGGTGCCAGAAATCGATGGCCGCCGTGCGCGCCGCCTTCGCTTCGTCGCCCGGCATCAGCATCGGAGGCTCGAACCCGCTGTAGTCGTGCAATCCCGCGAAGGCGTCCGGCCGCCAGCGCATCGGCAGCATGTCGTACAGCGGGGCCAGCGCGAAGCGGCCCTTGGCGGGCTCGTCGGCCCACAGCGCGAGGTTGCCGAAGTGCATGTCGGTGTTGCCGATCAGGCGACCGAACATCAGGCGCGTGCGCACGGCAGAAGCGTCCTCGGCGCTCAGGCGGCGCTGCGTGGCGAGTGCATCGCAGGTCGCGGCCCAGTGGTGCAGCGGGCCGTGGACGAAGGCTTCGTGGGCAGCGTCCAGCGTCACCGCGTGGCGACGCCCCAGCGAATGCGGACCGAAGCGATCGAAGCGCGTGGACTCGAGGTAGGTCCGCGTGTCGCTGTGCAGCACCCGGGCCGCGGCCACCGCCTGCCCATGCTCGTGCATGACCTGCAGCGCCAGCGCCTCGGCGTGCAGCAGGTCGTGCCAGCGCTCGCCGAAGGGCGTGCCGCGCGGCGGTGTGAACTTGACCAGCACGCGCTCGCCCGAGGCCAGCGCGGTCAGGAACTTGGCCTGCTCGCCGCCGGCCGACGAACCGGCCGGCAAGGTACCGGCGACGTTGGCGGCCAACAGGTCGTAGTGGGCTGCGCGCTCTTGCTGGTCGATCGGTGCCTTGGGGACCTTTTCGCCGCGAGGCTCTCCCATCGAGATGGCCCCGGTCGGATCCTCGACCTGGCCGGCCGCGAACAGAACCTGTTCGAGCGACCAGCGCTCGGGATCGCCTTCCAGCCCGAGCCGTCGCGCCCATTCGCGGCCCAGGAACCCCTGCATGCGAAGCGGTGAGAGGAACCACGGCAGCCGGCCGGCGGTGACCAGGTCGATGCCGTCGGCGGCGACGTGCAGGCGATCGCCGGCCAGGAAGGTCAGCGTGCCCCAGCGCGACATGATTCCGCTCGGGTCGGTCCACCACAGCGGTTGCTGTGCCGGCAGACCCCGGATCAGGTGCGGCACGCCGTACCGGACCGCCCGACCCTGGCCCAGCGTGATCACGCGGTCCCCCATGCGGCGCAAGGCCCGGGAGACCGTCGGCTGGCTCTTGCCGGTCAGGACCTGCAGGTCGGGTGAGCTGGCGACGCCGCGCTCGGCCAGCGCCTGCAGGATCTGGATTTCGAGCGGATCTTGGCTGTATTCCATGAATAGGAGGCCGAATCAGGAAACCTGCTGAAGGATCAACAGCTTAGTCCCGTTTTGGCATCCTATTTGAATAGCAAATGAATAGCAAATGAATGGAAAATAGGCCTTTGGGCGCCCCGCTCAAGCCGCCTTCCGCTCCCCACCCGCCCGCCACTGCACCATCAGCGCCGACCACTTCGGCATCGCGGCGGCCAGGTGCCGCTCCTTCACATGCCCGTACCCGCGGATGTCTTCCGGAATGCGCGCGATCTGCAGCGCGAGCGGCAGCGTCTGCGCGTTCAGCCCGCGCAGCACCTCGTCGAGGGCCTCGCGGTACTGGCCGATCAGCGCGCGCTCGGTCTTGCGCTCCTCGGTGCGGCCGAACGGGTCGAACGCGGTGCCGCGCAGCCCCTTGAACTTCGCGAGCACGCGGAACGCGGTCTGCATCCACGGGCCGAAGCGCTGCTTCACCAGCTCGCCCTTGTCGTTCTTCTTCGCGAGGGCCGGCGGCGCCAGGTGGTAGTTCAGCGTGTAGTCGCCCTCGAACTGCGCCGCCACCTTGTCGAGGAAGGCCTTGTCGGTGTGCAGCCGCGCGACCTCGTACTCGTCCTTGTAGGCCATCAGCTTGAACAGGTAGCGCGCGACCTGCTCGGTCAGCTTGTGGCCGCCCAGCGGCGCCTCGGCGGCCCGCACCTTCTCGACGAAGGCCCGGTACTGCGCCGCGTACGACGCATCCTGGTAGCCGGTCAGGAACTCGACGCGCTTGGCGATCACGTCGTCGATGTTCACGCTCTTGCGCACGAACTCGATCACCTGGCCCGCCTTGAACAGCGCCTTCACCGCCGCCAGGTCATGCGCGGCGCGGCGGCCCCATTCGAAGGCCGACTTGTTGTTGTCGACCTGCACGCCGTTCAGCTCGATCGCGCGCATCAGCGCGGCATGGCCGAGCGGCACGCGGCCCTTCTGCCAGGCATAGCCGAGCATCAGCGGGTTGGTGTACAGCGAATCGCCGACCAGCTGCACCGCGAGCTCCTCGGCATCGAGCATGCCCACGTTCGCCGGGCCGGCCGCCGCGACGATCGCGCCCTCGCAGCTCGCGCCGGGGAACTGCCAGTCCGGGTTGGTCACGAAGGCCGCCGTCGGCGAGCCGTGCGTGTTCAGCGCGACGAAGCTGCGGCCCTCGCGCAGCGTCGCCAACGTGCTCTTGTTCGCACCGACGATCGGGTCGCAGGCGATCACGAGGTCGGCCTCCGCGGTGCCGACCTTGGTGGTGTGGATCGCCTCCATGCGGTTCGCGATCTGGATGTGGC
>NZ_JBFUCB010000329.1:0-6617 GCF_056405435.1 Rhizobacter sp. P1_G5
CGGCGCGCTCGCGATCGGCCAGTACACGCTGCGCGGCCTGCAGTCGAAGCTGTGCCTGGACATCGAAGGCGCCGCCACCACCGATGGCGCGAAAACGCTGCAGGCCGCCTGCAGCACCTCGGCCAGCCAGCGCTTCGAGGTGCGCGCGGCCGACGATGGCAGCTATGCGTTCATCAACGTCAACAGCGGCCGCGCGCTCGACGTGAGCGACATCTCGACCGCCAACGGTGCGCTGATCCAGCAATGGAGCTACGGCGCCGGCGCCAACCAGCGCTTCAGCGTGATGCCGGTCGGCGACAGCTTCCGCATCGCGGCGAAGCACAGCGGCAAGTGCCTCGACGTGAAGGATTTCAGCACGGTGGCCGGCGGCCGCATCCAGCAATGGGACTGCGGCAACAACGACAACCAGCGCTGGCAGTTGCTGGCGACCGATGCGCAGGCTCCCGCACCCGCACCCGCACCCGCACCTGCGCCCGCTCCGGCGCCGTCGCCTGCACCGGCTCCCTCTCCGGCCCCCGCTCCGGCACCAGCCCCCAGCCCGGCACCGGCGCCKTCTCCTGCACCGTCCCCCGCACCGAGCCCGGCGCCCGCTCCCACGCTGACGCTGCCGCTCGAAGTCCTCGGCGCCGGCGCGCCCGACGCACCGACCGTCGTGCCGGCCCAGCTCGCGCTCGACGCGTCAGCCCTCGGTAGCGCGAGCCAGCTGGTGGTGCGCTGCCACCGCTGCGGCTTCTACAACTCGCCGGAGTTCGAGGCGCTCGCCAAGCCGCTGACCAGGATCGCCGGCAGCCTGCGCATCGTCGGCGGGCCCAATGGCAGCACTGCGCCGTGGATCGACATCAGCGACAGCACGGTGCAGCTCGACGAAGTCGAGCGCGCGCACGGCGGCGTCAACGGCGGGCTGCTGACGATCCGCTTCCGCGTACCGCTGGACGCGACCGCGCGCGCCCGCCTGGTCGCGCTGCCGGCCACCAACCGCATCGAGTTCCGCTTCAACGGCACCGACGGCAACTCCAACGGCTTCCGCATCCTCGACCTGCAGATCCAGGATGCCGCGGGCCGCCACCTCGGCGCGGCCCAGCCGCGCCAGTGGGCCGACATCCAGGCCGAGAAGGAGGCCGGCCGCACCTGGAGCGCCGACGCCGACGCGGGCAAGGTCCTGTGGAGCGGCCAGAACCTGCTGAAGAAGTCGCCGATCGTCGACACGACGATCCGCGCCGCGTGCTCGTCATGCCACGCGAGCGACGGCCGCGACCTGCAGTACTTCAACTTCTCGAACAACTCGGTGGTGCAGCGCTCGCGCTTCCATGGCCTGAGCGAGACGCAAGGCAGGCAGATCGCCGCCTACCTGCGTGCCGCGCTGTACACCAAGGTGCCGCACGTCGCGCAGGCCACGCCGTGGAATCCGCCGTACCAGCCGGGCCCGGGCCTGGATGCGAAGCCGACCGTCGAATGGGCAGCCGGTGCGGGCCTCGATGCGGTGCTGCCCGATGCGAAGTCCTTCGTCAACGTGTTCGCCGGCAAGGCCGCGAACAGCACCGCCGCGGTGACGCAGGCCGAGCTCGACGCCGCGATGGACCCGAGCCGCGGCAAGGTGCTGAACACGCGCGAGATGCCGATCCCGTTGCAGCTGCCGGACTGGAGCGCGTGGCTGCCGATCGAGAGCCCGCTTGACATCTGGGCGCCCGACGCGGGGCAGGCGCAGGGCCTGTTCGAGACCCAGGGCGACGACGGCTCGAACCCGATCAAGGTGGTCAAGCGCGTCTCCGATTTCCTGAATGCCAACCGGAACCCGAACGGCGTCTACGGCGACTGGAGCCACCTGACGCCCGAGCTGCGCGAACGCGCACAGGCCTGGCTCAACGATGTCGGTGGCAAGACCATCGCCTTCGCCGGCGGCGGCCGCGGCTCGCGCGTGTCGGGCGACCCGTCCAAGCCGTATGGTGGCGAACTGGGCGGCAAGAAGCTGCAGGCGCGCCTGTCGGCCCAGACGGCGAGTGCGGTCAACCTGCCGGCCGCCTTCACGAAGGAAGCGTTCATCGAGCGCGCGCTGTTCGGCGCCATCCACTGGATGAGCGTCAAGCAATGGGAGCTGGCCCACACCTACGGCCTCGAAGGGCGGCAGGACTGGCTGCACGGCTCGCGCAATGCCAGCGGCCAGTGGGTCGGCATCGGCGAGCCGCGCGGCTGGCCGTTCAGCTGGCCGAGCGTGTTCTACACGGCACCGCACATGCTGTTCGCGCCGGTGAACGGTCGAGAGAACTACTTCTCGTGGGAGCCGCGGCTGGTGTCGTTCTACCGCACCAACCAGTGGTACCAGCTGCAGATGACGGTGAACCCGGGCTGGCCGGGGGCGTCGGAGGGGCCGATGGACTGGCCGTACCACATGGGCTTCACGACCGCGGTGGTCGACGACCTGATCACCGCCAAGGCACCGGGGCCCGTGTCGGCGATGCACCTGGCGCGCTACTTCCAGGTGCGCACCAAGCTCGCGCAGCTGGCCAACACCGACCTGCCGTTCAACCAGCCGGATCCGGCCGCGCCGACCGACCTGTTCCGCAACAAGGGGCACCAGAGCCGGGCTTCGCTGGCGATCCACAAGCTGGGCGTCGGCGAGGTGGTCGACCGCGGGCCGGAGGACTGGGAGAAGTCGCGCTTCCGCCAGCTCGACGCGGTGACGCCGGGGCTGCACCTGATGTTCATCAACAGCTCGATCTCGCTCTACAACGCGCTGTATGCGAACACCACTTACGAGCAGTGGCGGCGGTGTGATCCGAATGCGCTGTTCGGCAGCGAGCCGGAGATCAAGTCGGGCTTCCGTTTCTGTCTCGATCCGAAGCGCACGCCGCTGCCGTTGAATGCGAAGGGGCAGCCGCACCTGGTCGGCGGCTGGGTGGACTGGACCGGCGAGCAGTACATCGCCTGGAGCGTGATGTCGGCGCGCAACCACGGGGCCGAGGCGCAGCGCTTGAAGACCTTCTCGGATTGGGCGGGGCGGATGTGGCGGGAGTGAAGCGCAAGCGTCTGCATGTCTCTGTTGCTTTGGCGCACGAACACGATTTCACAGGTTTCGTGAAGAGCGTGTCTGTGAAAGCCTCGCGGGTTTTCGCCGATTCTTCGGCGCATCGCGAGGACTGCCGGCACCATGAGCCGCACCGACATCATTCACGGCAGTAACCGACGCACGACGCTGTTTCACTACACGGACGGCGTTGGCCTGAGAGGAATCCTCGAGACGGGCCACCTGCTGCCATCCCTGAAGAGACACAATCCACGAGATGTCCGGTACGGTGAAGGTCAGTACCTTTCGGACAGGGTTCCCGGCACACTGTCCTCCAGCCAGTTGTCGAGGTGCTTTCTGGGGCAACCGTTCCAGGCACGGCGATTCACACACTTCATCGAGATCGATATGGTGGGAATCGACGTACTGAAAGGCCGCGACGGCGTGTATGTTGTGCTTGGTCGAGAGCCTCTCGATCTCTCGGGGCGGCTCATCCGCAGTGGAGAAAACTGAATGGACTACGTGAAAGTTCGCTGGCTTCACCAGCATGCCTCCGAGCCGATTCTTCTCCTGAGCGAACTCGATGCGGAACGCTATGAGGTCCGCAAGGTGGAGGTTTTCGCGGATGGCCACATGGGCTTCGCCAGCGACCACCAGACAAGCGGGCACACGTTCCTGGGCGAAAGACCCGTGCCGCTCGCTGCCGATATCGCGGCCGATCCGGAGTTCGTGATCGAGGGGCTGGATGGTCGGGAGTTCGAGATGGCGTGGCGGGCTGCCATCGCTGGATCACGCTGGAAACTGCAGGCTTGAGACCTGCAGGACCTCAGAAGGCGGCGAATGCCTTGTCGAGCTTCTGCTCCCACGCAGCCTTTTGAGCGCCATCCACGAAGCTCGCCTCGAAGCTGTTCTTCGCCAACTGATACGCCTGCCGCGCCCCCAGCGCCGGCAGCGCGTCGAAGGTCGCGAGGAAGTTCGCGTTCATGTAGCCGCCGAAGTACGCCGGGTCGTCCGAGTTGACCGTCGCGCACAGGCCCGCATCGAGCAAGGCGCCCAGCTGATGCGCCGCCATGTCGGGGTACACGCACAGCTTCACGTTCGACAGCGGGCACACCGTCAGCGGCATGCGCTCGGCGGCCAACCGCTTCACCAACACAGGGTCTTCAACACAGCGCACGCCGTGGTCGATGCGCTCGACCTTCAGCACGTCGAGCGCGCTCCAGATGTAGGCCGGCGGGCCTTCCTCGCCGGCGTGCGCGACCAGCCGCAATCCCAGTTCGCGGCACTTCGCGAACACGCGCGCGAACTTCTCCGGCGGGTGTCCGCGCTCGCTGCTGTCGAGGCCGACGCCGATGAAGCGCTCGCGAAACGGCAGCGCCTGTGCCAGCGTCTCGAACGCGGCTTCTTCGCTCAGGTGCCGCAGGAAGCACAGGATCAGCGCGCTGCTGACACCCAGTTCGCGCCGCGCCGTCTCGCCCGCCCGCGTCAGCCCGTTGATCACCGTCTCGAAGCTGACGCCGCGCTCGGTGTGCGTCTGCGGATCGAAGAACAGCTCCGCATGGACGACGTTGTCGGCGGCCGCGCGGCGGAAGTAGGCCATCGCCATGTCGAAGAAGTCTTCCTCCTTCAGCAGCACGCTCGCGCCGGCGTAGTAGATGTCGAGGAAGCTCTGCAGGTCGGTGAACGCATAGGCCTCGCGCAGCGCCTCGACGCTGGCATACGGGATCGACACGCCGTTTCGCTGCGCCAGCGCGAAGATCAGCTCCGGCTCCAGCGAGCCCTCGATGTGGATGTGCAGCTCGGCCTTCGGCATCGCGCACAGCAGCGCGGGCAGGCGGTCGCGAGGGATGGCGTCGAGGTTCATGCGATGGCTCCAAAACGGATGCCGCGTTCGATCAGGAAGCGGCGGTAGGCGGCCGAGCTGCGGTCGGCCGCGCAGTGCACCTCGCCGTCCGCGAGCGGCAGCCGCCTGGGCTGCTGCGACTCGAGGACGGGCTGGTCCTGCGTGAAGATGGTGTGCTGGAACGCGCGCAGCGCGTCGTCGCTGGAATCGTGGTCGGTGATCGCCAGGCGGAACCAGACGCGGCTGTGCTCCTCGTCGAGCGGGCAGACGAACAGGCCGATCACGTCAAGGTAGCCATCCTGCGCCTGCGGCAGCTTGGTCAGCACCGCGCTGAACGGTGCGGTCAGCTCGTAGCGGTAGTCGACCCAGCTGCCTTCGGTCGACAGCCGGTTGCTCTGCGGCTGCCAGGCCCTGCAGCCGGTGGCGACGAAGCCGGTCGGCGTGGACTGCACGGTGTAAGCGGGCGTCTGCGGCTGCGCGCGCTCGCCGAGCCAGCCGTCGTGCACGAAGCCGAAGTGCGACAGATCGAGGAAGTTCTCGACGATGCGGCCGGCACAGGTCGCCACGTCGTACGGGCCGCACAGCAGCTTGCGCAGTTGCGGGTCGGTCTCGGCCTCGAAGGCGGGCAGGGGCGTGTCGCCCGGCTGCAGCCGCACCCACACGAGGCCATGCGCCTCCTGCGCTTCATGCGCGCAGGCCGCATGCGAGGGCGGCGGCGCGAACGACGGCTGCGACGCGATCAGCACGCAGGCGCCATCGTGCCCAAAGCGCCAGCCGTGGTACGGGCATTCGAGCGAGGCGCGGCCTTCGTGCTGAACTACGCGCCCGAGCGAAAGCCGCGTGCCGCGGTGCGGGCAGCGGTCGGTGAACGTGCGGGCGCGGCCGGTGTCGTCGCGCCACAGCACCAGGTCGTGGGCGAGCAAGCGCGCGGCAAGCGGTCCGTCGGTCAGCGCAGAGCTGTCGGCGACCGGGTGCCAGAGCGTTGCTTCCACCAAGCCATTCTCAGCAGGCATGTCGCCGCGCCAGCGTGCGACCCATCAAGCGGACTCCGTGGAACCGGCTCTGCCGGGCCACTGGAGGCGCCCCCTTGAGGGGGAGGCGCGAAGCGCCTCGGGGGTGGGTGTCACTTTCCGCCGGGGACTTTGCCGTCGACGCCCTTCACGAAGAACTTGATGCCGCTCATGAACTTGTCATCGGCGACCTCGTCCTTCTTCAGCACTTCCTTGCCGTCGTTGCCGACGATCGGGCCCTTCCAGATCGCGAAGCTGCCGTCCTTCAGGCCGGCCTTCACCTTCTCGACCTTCTCCTTCAGCTCGGCCGGCACCTTGTCGGAGATCGACACCAGGTCGATCGCGCCTTCCTTGACGCCCCACCACGAGGCGCTGTTGCCGGCCCACTTGCCGTCCAGCGCATCCCGCGTCGCCTTGATGTAGTACGGCGACCAGTTGATGATGCTCGAGGCCAGGTGGGCCTTCGGGCCGTAGGCGGTCATGTCGCTGTCCCAGCCGAATGCGTACTTGCCGGCCTTCTCGGCCGTCTGCAGCACCGCGCTCGAGTCGGTGTTCTGCATCAGCACGTCGGCGCCGCCGTTGATCAGCGATTGCGCGGCGTCGGTTTCCTTCGGCGGGTTGAACCACTCGTTGACCCAGACCACCTTGGTCTTGATCTTCGGGTTCACCGACTGCGCACCCAGCGTGAAGCTGTTGATGTTGCGGATCACCTCGGGAATCGGGATCGAGCCGACCACGCCCAGCGTGTTGGTCTTCGTCATGC
>NZ_JBFUCB010000330.1:0-6607 GCF_056405435.1 Rhizobacter sp. P1_G5
GGGCATCGGCGCGGCCTGTGCCGGCGCGGCCGGCGTGCTGCTCGCGACCTTCTTCCCGATCTTCCCGGAGGTCGGCGCCAACTTCATCCTGATCGCCTTCGTGGTCGTCAACCTCGGCGGCTTCGGCAGCGTGACCGGCGCGTTCTGGGCCGGCATCCTGGTCGGCGTGATCGAGGTGATGGGCGGCCTGCTGCTCGGGCCGCAGTACAAGACCGCCATCGTGCTGGTGCTGTTCCTCGCGGTGTTGATGTTCCGGCCGCAGGGCCTGATGGGGAAAGCATGAAGCCTTCGAAGAAGACCCTGGCTCTCGCAGCCTTGGCGGTGGCCGCGGTCCTGCTGCCGTTCGTCACGCACAGCCCCTCGCACCTGAACCTCGCGATCCTGGTGCTGATGGCCGCGCAGCTCGGCGTCGCGTGGAACCTGCTCGGCGGTTACGCCGGCCAGGTCTCGCTCGGCCATGCGGCGTTCTACGGGCTCGGCGCCTACACGTCGACGCTGCTGCTGCTGAACTTCGGCGTGAACCCGTGGCTCGGCATGCTGCTCGGCGGCGTGGTCGCGGCGCTGCTGAGCCTCGGCTTCGGCTGGTCGTGCTTCCGGCTGAAGGGGCACTACTTCGCGATGGCGACGATCGCGGTCGCCGAGATCGTGCAGATCGTGTTCACCAACTGGGAGTACGCCGGCAGCGCGGTCGGCCTGACGATCCCGATGGACCGGCAGGGCTGGGCCACGATGGTGTTCGCCGACAAGGCGCCGTACTACTGGCTCGCGCTCGGCCTGCTGGTGCTGACGCTGCTCGCGACCTGGGCCGTCGAGCGCAGCCACATCGGCTACTACCTGCGGGCGATCAAGGACGAGCCGGATGCCGCGCGCAGCATCGGCATCAACATCGCGCGCTACAAGCAGGTGGCCTTGTCGCTCAGCGCCTTCTTCACCGCGCTCGGCGGCAGCCTGTATGCGCAGAAGGAGCTCTACATCGACCCGGGCTCGGTGCTGACGACCGCGCTGTCGATCAAGATGGCGCTGGTGTCCATCCTCGGCGGCGTCGGCACGCTGTTCGGGCCGGTGGTCGGCTCGGTGGTGCTGACGACGATCGAGGAGTTGACGCGCGCCACCTTCGGCGGCACCGGCCGCGGCACCGACACCATCATCTACGCGGCGCTGATCGTCGGCATCGCGGTGTTCTACCCGAGCGGGTTGATCGGCGGATTCCGGGAGTGGCGGCAGCGGCGCCGCGCCCGCGCAGTCGAAGCCGCCAAGGTGGAGGTGGCGCTGTGAGTCTTCTCGAGTTGCAAGGCGTCTCGAAGCGCTTCGGCGGCCTGATGGCCAACCAGGATGTCTCGTTCAGCGTCGACGCCGGCCAGATCGTCGGGCTGATCGGCCCGAACGGCGCTGGCAAGACGACGGCGTTCAACTGCGTGGCCGGCTTCTACGAGCCGAGCGCCGGCGAGATCCGGCTCGACGGCAAGCTGATCTCCGGCCTGCCGCCCGAGGCCTGCGCCCGCGCCGGCGTCGGCCGCACCTTCCAGGTCGCGCGCACCTTCACCAGCATGACGGCCCGCGAGAACGTGATGGCCGGTGCGCTGATGCGCAACCGCCGTGTCTCGGCCGCCCGCGACGAGGCGCAGCAGTGGCTGGCCTTCGTCAACCTCGACCAGTTCGCCGACAAGCCCGCCGGCAGCATGACGATCAGCGAGCAGCGCCGCCTGGCGGTCGCACGCGCGCTCGCCATCGCACCGAAGCTTCTGCTGATGGACGAGGTGATGGCCGGCCTGAACCCGTCGGAGGTGCGCGAGATGGTGAAGGTGGTGCTGAACATCCGCGAGCGCGGCATCGCCTGCCTGATCGTCGAGCATGTGCTCGAGGGCATCATGCCGATCGCCGACAGGATCGTCGTGCTCGACCGCGGCGTGAAGATCGCCGACGGCACGCCGGCCGAGGTCTCGCGTGACCCGCACGTGATCCACGCCTACCTGGGAGACGAGTGATGCTGCAGGTTTCCAACTTGCGCGTCAGCTACGGCGGCGTGCTGGCCTTGTCCGACGTGAGCCTCGAGGTGCCGCAGGGCAAGATCGTCGCGCTGGTCGGCGGCAACGGCAATGGCAAGTCGACCACGCTGCGCGCGATCGCCGGGCTGAACAGGCTCGATGCCGGCAGCGTGCGCTTCGATGGCCTGCTGGTGCACGAACTGCCGGCCCACCAGCGGGTGCCGCTCGGGCTCTCGCTGGTGCCCGAAGGCCGCCGGCTGTTCCCGCGCCTCACGGTGCGGCGCAACCTGGAGCTCGGCGCGTTCACCCGCACCGATGCGCACGAGGTGGCGGCCGGCATCGACGAGATGTTCACGCTGTTCCCGATCCTCAAGGAGCGCGAGACCCAGCTCGCCGGCACGATGAGCGGCGGCGAGCAGCAGATGCTCGCGATCGCGCGCGGCCTGATGGCCCGGCCCAAGCTGCTGATGCTGGACGAGCCGTCGTGGGGCATTGCGCCGAAGTTCGTCGCGAAGGTGCTGGAGGTGATCCAGCGCGTCAACGAGACCGGCGTGACGATCCTGCTGGTCGAGCAGAATCTGCACAAGGCCTTGTCGATCGCGCACCATGGCTACGTGATCCAGACCGGGCGCATCGTGATGCAGGGCAGCGGGGCCGAGCTGGCCGCCAACGACGATGTCAAGAAGGCATATCTAGGGTTGTGATCCCCAGGAAGGATTCCATGCAAGCTCAAGTTCAAGGCACCGACCGCTGGCAGTTCTGGATCGACCGCGGCGGCACGTTCACCGACGTGGTCGCCAAGCGGCCCGACGGCATGCTGGTCACCCACAAGCTGCTCAGCGAGAACCCCGAGCAGTACCGCGATGCGGCGGTCGCCGGCATCCGCCACCTGCTGGGCCTGAAGCCGGGCGAGGCCTTCCCGGCCGAGCGCGTCGAGTGCGTGAAGATGGGCACCACGGTGGCCACCAACGCGCTGCTCGAACGCAAGGGCGAGCCGACGCTGCTCGTCACGACCAGGGGCTTTCGCGATGCGCTGCGCATCGCCTACCAGGATCGCCCGCGCATCTTCGATTGCCACATCCAGCTGCCCGAGCTGCTGTACAGCCGCGTGATCGAGGCGCGCGAGCGCGTCGACGCGAAGGGCGAGCTGATCGAGGCGCTCGACGAGGCGCAACTGCAGGTCGACCTGCAGGCTGCGTACGACGCCGGCCTGCGCAGCGTCGCGATCGTCTTGATGCACGGCTACCGCTTCACCGCGCATGAGTTGGCGGCCAAGGCCATCGCGCAGCGCATCGGCTTTCCGCAGATCAGTGTCTCGCACGAGGTGAGCCCGCTGATGAAGCTGGTGGGCCGTGGCGACACGACGGTGGTCGACGCCTACCTGTCGCCGATCCTGCGCCGCTACGTGGAACAGGTCGCGAGCGAGATGCCGGGCGTGAAGCTGTTCTTCATGCAGTCGTCTGGCGGGCTGACCGATGCGCATGCGTTCCAGGGCAAGGATGCGATCCTGTCCGGCCCGGCCGGCGGCATCGTCGGCATGGTGCGCACCGCGCAGCTCGGGCTGTCGCCGCTCGGCCTGGGCGATGACGCGAAGGTCACCCCAGCGGCCGCCGAGGTCAAGGTGATCGGCTTCGACATGGGCGGAACCTCCACCGACGTGAGCCACTTCGCCGGCGAGTTCGAGCGCGCGTTCGAGACGCAGGTGGCCGGCGTGCGCATGCGCGCGCCGATGATGAGCATCCACACGGTGGCGGCCGGTGGCGGCTCGATCCTGAGCTTCGACGGCGCGCGCTTCCGTGCCGGGCCGGAGAGTGCCGGCGCGAACCCGGGCCCGGCCTGCTACCGCCGCGGCGGCCCGCTCGCGGTGACCGATGCGAACGTGATGCTCGGCAAGATCCAGCCGGCGCATTTCCCGAAGGTGTTCGGCCCGAACGCCGACCAGTCGCTCGACCGCGAGGTGGTGGTGCGCAAGTTCAGCGAGATGGCGGCCGCGATCGAGCGCGCGACCGGCGTGAAGCGCACGCCGGAGGAGGTGGCCGAAGGCTTCATCGACATCGCGGTGGGCGCGATGGGCAATGCGATCAAGAAGATCTCGGTGGCGCGCGGCTACGACGTGACGCGCTACGCGCTGCAGTGCTTCGGCGGTGCCGGCGGCCAGCACGCCTGCCGCGTGGCCGATGCGCTCGGCATGAACCGGGTGTTCGCGCACCCGCTGGCCGGCGTGCTGTCGGCCTACGGCATGGGGCTGGCCGACCAGGCGGTGCTGCGCGAGCGCGCGGTCGAGCTGCCGCTGGCCGGTGCGATGCCGGTGGTGACCGAGCTGCTCGCGGCCCTCGCCGCCGAGACCGAGGGCGAGCTGAAGCGCCAGGGCGCCAGCAGCGCCGCGGTGACGGTGCTGCGCCGCGTGCACGTGCGCTACGAGGGCACCGATTCGGCGCTGGTGGTGCCGTTCGGCACGCCCGAGGCCATCCAGGCCGCGTTCGAGGCTGCGTACCGCCAGCGCTTCGCGTTCCTGATGAGCGAGCGCCGGCTGGTGATCGAAGCGGTGTCGGTGGAGGCGGTGGGTGCCGGCGATGCGCCGGTCGAGCCGCGCCATGCGCTGGCCGCGAGCGGCGCCGCGCCGGTGCGCGAGACGGTGCAGCTGTTCAGCGGCGGCCGCTGGTGGGATGCCGCGCTGGTGGTGCGCGAGGACGCGCTGCCCGGCCACACCATCGACGGCCCGGCCATCATTGCCGAGAAGACCGCGACCACCGTCGTCGAGCCCGGCTGGCGCGCCTGCGTCACCGCCTACGACCACCTGCTGCTCGACCGCGTGCAGCCGCGCGAGGCGCGCCGCGCGATCGGCACCACGGTCGACCCGGTGATGCTGGAGGTGTTCAACAACCTCTTCATGAACATCGCCGAGCAGATGGGGCTGCAGCTGCAGAACACCGCGTACTCGGTGAACATCAAGGAGCGGCTCGACTTCAGCTGCGCGCTGTTCGATGYCGACGGCAACCTGATCGCCAACGCGCCGCACATGCCGGTGCACCTGGGTTCGATGAGCGAGTCGATCAAGACGGTGATCCAGGGCAATGCCGGGCGCATGAAGCCGGGTGACGTGTACGCGCTGAACGACCCGTACCACGGCGGCACCCACCTGCCCGACGTGACGGTCGTGACCCCCGTCTACCAAGGGGATGGCGAGAACGAAGCCCCGCTGTTCTACGTCGGCTCGCGCGGCCACCATGCCGACATCGGCGGCATCACGCCGGGCTCGATGCCGCCGTTCTCGACGCGCATCGAGGAAGAGGGCGTGCAGATCGACAACGTCAAGCTGGTCGAGGCCGGCGTGCTGCGCGAGGCCGAGATGCTCGCGCTGCTGAAGAGCGGTGCCCACCCGTCGCGCAACCCACAGCAGAACCTGGCCGACCTGAAGGCCCAGATCGCAGCCAACGAGAAGGGCGTGCAGGAGCTGCGCAAGATGGTGCAGCAGTTCGGGCTCGAGGTGGTGCAGGCCTACATGCGCCACGTGCAGGACAACGCCGAGGAATCGGTGCGCCGCGTGATCACGCGCCTGAAGGACGGCGCGTTCACGCTGCCGCTGGACAACGGCGCGCGCATCAGCGTGGCCATCCGGGTGAACGAGCAGGCGCGCAGCGCGGTGATCGATTTCACTGGCACCTCGGCCCAGCTGACGAACAACTTCAATGCGCCGCGCGCGGTCTGCATGGCCGCGGTGCTGTACGTGTTCCGCACGCTGGTCAACGACGACATCCCGCTGAATGCCGGCTGCCTGAAGCCGTTGCAGGTGATCATCCCCGAAGGCTCGATGCTGAACCCGAACCCGCCAGCCTCGGTGGTGGCCGGCAACGTCGAGACCTCGACCTGCATCACCAACGCGCTGTACGGCGCGCTCGGCGTGATGGCGGCCGGGCAGTGCACGATGAACAACTTCACCTTCGGCAACGCGACCTACCAGTACTACGAGACGATCTCCGGCGGCTCGGGCGCCGGGCCGGATTTCGACGGCACCTCGGTCGTGCAGACGCAYATGACGAACTCGCGGCTGACCGACCCGGAGGTGCTGGAGTTCCGCTTCCCGGTGCGGCTGGACAGCTACGAGATCCGCCCCGGCTCGGGCGGCGCCGGGCGTCACCGCGGCGGCGACGGTGGCGTGCGGCGCGTGCGCTTCCTCGAGCCGATGACGGCCTCGATCCTGTCGAACGGGCGGCATGCCGGCGCCTTCGGCATGGCTGGTGGATCGGCCGGCCTGCCGGGCATCAACCGCGTCGAGCGAGCCGATGGCCAGGTCGAGGCGCTGGACCACATCGGCTCGGTGCCGATGGGGCCGGGCGACGTGTTCGTGATCGAGACGCCGGGCGGTGGGGGCTACGGAGCGGCGTGAGGCAAACGATGTCGGTACAGATGGACCGGGGTGTCGGTGCGGGGAAATGCGTCAGCGCTTCCTACACTTCAACCCGCCCGGCCCGTAACTCCCTCCTGCCGGGCTGTCCGGCCCATACCTCCCTCCGGCCGGACCTTCGGGCCCGCTGCTGCAACCCTCCCTTTGCCGGCGGGCCCACATTTTTTGCTTCCCCATGTTCCTGCTGAAGCTCGTGCTGGTGTGCGCCGTCGTGCTG
>NZ_JBFUCB010000331.1:0-6606 GCF_056405435.1 Rhizobacter sp. P1_G5
GCACCGGGCCGAGCCGCGAATCGGCATCGGCGATCCAGTCGAACGGCTGGCCGTTCAGCGTGCCCGGCGTCGGCGGCGCGGCCTCGAAGGCATCGGCGCGCAGCTTGGCGGCCAGCGCCGCGTCGCCGCGCGCATCGGCCATCAGCGCCTCGACCAGCCAGGCCACCCAGGCCTGCGGCCGGCCGAACACCATCGGCGTGGTCTTGCCGGCGAACACCGCCTCGCGCAGCGTCTCGCACTTCAGCGCCTCGCGGTAGGTGTTGACCATCGGCAGCGTCGAGGCGTCGAGCTCGCCGCACACCTCCAGCTGCGTCATCGCGCGCGGCCACTGGCCGAGCACGCACAGCAGCTGGAACAGGAAGACGCGCAGCTTCGGGTCGGCCGGCTTGGCGCGCACGCCATCCTGCAGGCTCTTCAGCGCGGCATCGGTGCGGCCCTCTTTCAGGGCCTGTTCCGCAGCTTGGACGGGTGTCATTTCAAGCCGCCGTCACTTCGTTTTCGAAGGTGTTGACGCCCTTGGCGGCGCCGGCGAGGTCCTGCGAGCGGTACTCGACCTTCACCTTGAAGAAGGCGATGCGGAACTCCTCGACCAGTTCCGGCGCGCCGTCGGTCTCGTTGCGCAGCCGGTGCGACAGGATGCGCGCCTTCTCGACGGTGATCGTCAGGTACGCGATCGACGCGGCGCCGCCGGCCTTGTGCACCGACAGCGTCGCCTTCTTGATGAGTTCATTGCTGCGCAGGGCCGACATCAGGCCGGTGCTGGCCGAGTCGACGCGCTTGCGCACGATCAGCTCCTGCATCGTCGTGCGGGCGGTCGCGCTGCCGAAGGCCGTCGCATTGCCGTCCAGGCCCCAGCTCCAACCGATGACCTCGATCTCGTCGGTGTGGTTGGTGTCGCGCGATTCGCCCTTGATCGGGCCCTGCGCCGCGCCTTCGACCTTCAGGTACATGTCGGACTTGCCCATGGTCTTTCCTTGCTGGCGTTATTCGAATGGGGGTGAGCGACGAAAAGTCACGCAAACGGGATCGCCACGAAACGGCCCGAAGGCCGATCCGTGGCGCACGCAGGAAGCCTGCGGCCGGTCAGCTGACCAAGTTCTTCTCTTTGTCGATGCCGACGGTGCTGGTGGAACCCTTGCCGCCGGTGTCYGACTGCGTGGTGTATTCCATCTTGAACTTCGCGAAGTTCAGGCTGATGTTTTCCGTCAGCCGGTCTTCGCCACCGCTGCCGCCGGTGGACAGCGACGACACGATGACGCTGTCGAGCGTGATCTTGATGTACTCGAGCGGCTTGTCGCCGGCCTTGCGCACGGTCAGCACGGCCTGCTTGATGTGCGTGCCCTTGAAGCTGGCCATCGCCAGTGCGGTCGACGACGCGTCGACGTACTTGGTCAGCGACAGGTCCTGGATGCTGACCTTGCCCGAACCGCCGCCGGCGCCGTTGCCGAACGAGGCAGTCTGGGCGCAGCCCCAGTTCCATGCCAGGACGTCGATCTCGTCCTTGTGCGAGCTGTCCTTCGACTCGCCCTTGATGTCACCGATCTTGATGAACATGTCTACAGCCATGATGCTTCTCCTTCAACTAAGTTGACCCGCTTGTGGGATGCCGGGGAGGGGTGCCACGACGTCTGGGTATTCCGTCGTGCGCCCGGCGTTTCTGTTTCGTTCCCGGCAAGCTGAACCTCCCGGGCTGCGATGCGCGTGGCGCGCCGTGGGAGGTTCCACGCCGGCCACGCTTTCCTGCTCCTGGTCAGGCCACCTTCTGCGAGGGCAGCTTCGACACCAGGCGCAGAGACACTGTCAAACCTTCCAGCTGGTAGTGGGGGCGCAGGAAGAACTTCGAGCTGTAGTAGCCCGGGTTGCCCTCGACGTCTTCCACCACCACCTCGGCGGCCGCCAGCGGGCGGCGCGCCTTGGTGTCTTCCGACGAGTGGGCGGGATCCCCGTCCACGTAGTTCATGATCCAGTCCTGCAGCCAGCGCTGCACCTCGTCGCGCTCCTTGAACGAGCCCACCTTGTCGCGCACGATGCACTTCAGGTAGTGCGCGAAGCGGCAGGTCGCGAACAGGTACGGCAGGCGTGCCGCCAGGTTGGCGTTGGCCGAGGCGTCCGGGTCGTCGTACTCGGCCGGCTTCTGCAGCGACTGCGCGCCGATGAAGGCCGCGAAGTCGGAGTTCTTGCGGTGCACCAGCGGCATGAAGCCGTTGCGCGCGAGCTCGGCCTCGCGCCGGTCGCTGATCGCGATCTCGGTCGGGCACTTCATGTCGACGCCGCCGTCATCGGTCGGGAAGGTGTGCGTGGGCAGGCCCTCGACCGCGCCGCCGGATTCGATGCCGCGGATGCGGGAGCACCAGCCATATTGCTTGAAAGAACGATTGATGTTGACCGCCATCGCGTACGCCGAGTTCGCCCAGGTGTACTTGGTGTGGTCGGCGCTGCCKGTGTCTTCCTCGAAGTTGAACGCCTCGACCGGGTTGGTTTTCGCGCCGTACGGGATGCGCGCCAGGAAGCGCGGCATCGCGAGGCCGATGTAGCGGGCGTCGTCCGATTCGCGCAGCGAGCGCCATGCGGCGTACTCCGGCGTCGTGAAGATCTTGCTCAGGTCGCGCGGGTTCGCCAGCTCCTGCCACGAGCCCATCTGCATCAGGCTCGGGTCGGCGGCGGCGATGAACGGGGTGTGGGCCGAGGCCGACACCTTGGCCATCTCGCCCAGCAGCTCGACGTCGGGCGGGGTCTGGCCGAAGTAGTAGTCGCCGACCAGGCAGCCGAACGGCTCGCCGCCGAACTGGCCGAATTCTTCTTCATAGACGCGCTTGAAGATCGGGCTCTGGTCCCAGGCCGTGCCCTTGTAGCGCTTGAGCGTCTTGCCGAGCTCGTTCTTGCTGATGTTCATCACGCGGATCTTCAGCTGCTCGTCGGTCTCGGTGTTGTTGACGAGGTGGTGCAGCCCGCGCCACGCGCTTTCCAGCTGCTGGAAATCGGGGTGGTGCATGATCAGGTTGATCTGCTCGCTGAGCTTCTTGTCGAGCTCGGCGATCATCGCCTCGATCGAGTTGACGACATCGTTGCCGATCAGCTTGGTCTGCGACAGCGCCTGCTGCGCGAGCGTGAGGATCGCGGTCTCGACCGCGGATTTCGCCTCTTCGCTCTTCGGCTTGAATTCCTTGTTCAGCAGGCTCGCGAAATCGCCGCCCTGGAATTCGACGCCCTGCAGCGCGGAGGATTGGTTCTGTGCTTCTGCCATGTCTTTCTCCTGTGTCGCTGCGCGCTTACTCGGCCTTCGGCTCGTCGGCCTTCTTGGCCCCGGCCAGGCTGTTCAGCAGTGCCGGGTCGGCCATCACCTTGGCCAGCAGTTCCTCGGCGCCGCTCTTGCCGTCCATGTAGGTGATCAGGTTGGACAGCTGCTGGCGCGCCTCGAGCAGCTTGCGCAGCGCGTCGTTGTTGCGCGCCACGGCAGCCGGCGAGAAGTCGTCCATGCTGTTGAAGGTGAGGTCGACGCTGACGTTGCCCTCGCCGGTCAGCGTGTTGGGCACCTGGAACGCGACGCGCGGCTTCATCGACTTCATGCGGCTGTCGAAGTTGTCGACATCGAACTCGAGGAACTTGCGGTCGGCCACCGGCGCGAGCGGGTCGGCCGGCTTGCCCGACAGGTCGGACAGCACGCCCATCACGAAGGGCAGCTGCACCTTCTTCTCGGCGCCGTAGAGCTCCACGTCGTATTCGATCTGGACGCGCGGCGCGCGGTTGCGGGCGATGAATTTCTGACTGCTGGTGGCCATGGTGGACTCCTCTGGGGCGGGTTCGGTTTACTGGTCGGGACTGCCGGCGATGCGTTCGACCTGGCCGAGGCCGTCGGACGCGAGGTCGCGGATGATGTCCATGAAATTCTTGCCCATCAGCCGCTGTGCGCGGCGGATCAGCAGCGGCGCCGGGTTGCTGGGTTCGTTGCGTTCGATCCATTCGCAGACACGGTCGAGCGTGCGGCTCACGTCTTCGCGGCTGCGCAGCGCGCCGACCGCGACGGCGCTGCCGCCCGTGGCGGCCGCAGCGCCATCGCCGCCGGCCGCATCTGCCGATCCGGCGGCGGCTTCGCCCTCGGCGGCCACGGCCTGCGCCGCAGCGCTCGCCAGGCATTGCGCGAGCACCCGCAGCGGGCGCAGCTCGGGGCCCTGGCTGCCGCCGACCTTGTCGATCAGCACCGCTTCGATGCGGGCCATCTCGTCGCCGGTCTGCTGCAGCGCGGCCAGCGTGCCGGGGGTCTGCGCCTCGGCGGCCTTCAGGGCCTGCTGCACGCCTTCGGGGCTGGGCACGGATTCGCTGCTGCCGGGCTGGGCCTTGCCGGCGGCGAGTTCGATCTGGCGCACGGTCAGCTGCGAGCGGCCGCCGCCCACCGGGGCGTGGCGCAGGTCGGCCAGGCCGAACGTGGGGTCGACCAGCGGCGCCAGCGCATTCAGGCGCATCGTCGGGTCGTTGTTGTCGTCGGCGTCGAGCAGCGGGTAGGCATGCTCCCAGTGGCGTTCCAGCAGGCCGGYGATCAGCGCCAACGCGCCCGCATAGGCCGTCACGCCGTGCTGGCGGGCGCCGGCGCGGGCCAGCAGCACGGCCACGCGCAGGTCGCGGGTGCGTTCGGCCAGCGCCCGGGCCTGCTCGAAGACGGCGCGCCAGTCGGGTTGTTCGGCCGGGATCACGGTGTCGCCGAACTGCTGCTCGGGCTTGCCGCGCGAGGCTTCTTCCAGTGCGAGGAATGCCGGGTCGTACTCCAGGTCCGGCCCGCACGGCGCGTCGTCGGAGAGCGGCGACAGCAGTTCTTCGACGGGGAGGGCGTTCATGGAGGTGCGGGACGGCAGACAGTGACGATGGGGTGCACTCTAGAAAGGAGGGCAGCCCTCCACATCTGCCGAAAGTCACTTCTTCACGTTCCGGCCCCGTTCATACCCCGTTCGGGCCCCTTCATGCCCCCGCGTCCAGGGGGTTGGCGTCGAACCGGACCGACACCTCCAGCCCCGGTTCGGCCGCGCGGATCTGCAGCGCGCTGCCGTGCGCCTGCGCGACCAGCCGGCACAGGTACAGCCCGAGGCCGACGCCGCCGGTGGCGCGCTGGCGCGAGYGGTCGAGCCGGTAGAAGGCCTGGCTGAGCTGCGCCAGCTGCTCCGGCGGCACGCCGGGGCCGTGGTCGCGCACCGCGAGCGTCACGCTGCCGTCATCCCCGAGCCGGGTGGTGACGACCGGCGGCCGCGGCGCGTCGGCCGCGTGGCGCAGCGCGTTGTCGACCGCGTTGCGCAGCAGCAGCCGCAGCCGCATGCGGTCGAGCGCCAGCATCGGCAGCCCCGGCGCCAGCTRCTGCCCGACCGCCTGGCCCGCGAAATGTGTCGCCAGCGTGTCGGCGACCAGCGCATTCAGGTCGGTCGGCTCGCGCTGCAGCGCGGCATGGCCGGACGCCAGGCGCTCGCTCTCCAGCAGGTCGCTGACCAGGTCGCGCATCTCGGCTAGGTCGCGCAGTAGCGCGGTGCGCTCCGGGCTGTCGTCGACCAGCTCGGCATTCACCCGCGCCCGCGTCAGCGGCGAGCGCAGCTCGTGGCTGATGGACAGCAGCAGGCCGCGCTTGGCGTCGAGCATCGCGCGGATCTCGGTGGCCATCGTGTTGACCTGGCGGGCCAGCTCGCCGAGCTCGTCGTCGCGCCGCACCGGGATCGGCTCGTCGAACTCGCCGCGCCCGAAGCGGATCGCGCCGGCGCGGATGTCGTCGAGCGGGCGCATCAGCCGCCGCACATGGGAGAACGCCAGCCAGGTGATCACCAGCAGCAGCGTCAGYGTGCCCCAGCCGACCCACTTCGGGTGCGAGGCCGGGCCGGGCGGCGCGAGGCCGAACACCAGCCGGTGGCCGTCGGCCAGCGTGCGGATGTGCACCATGCCTTCCGGGTTGCCGGGCGACGGGATGCGCTGCCACGGGGCCGAGCGCTGCGGGTGCGAATCCCACTGCACCTGCGGCCCGTCGATGTGCAGCGAGATCGGCAGCCGCGCGACCAGCGCCTTGGCGCGCTCGATGTCGGGGGGCGTGCCGATGTCGGCGGCCAGCAGCGTGACGTAGTCGGACAGCAGCGGCCGGCCCCAGCCCTGCCAGCCCAGGCGCACCACCTCCTTCATGCCGACCAGGAAGATCACGGTGGTGCCGATGGCCAGCAGCAGGAACAGCCGCACCAGCTTCCATTTCAGCGAGTGCTTCACACGCTGGCGGGCCTGGTGCCAGGGCCGGGACCAGCGGTTCACGGGGCGCGGTTCCCGGTGCGGCCGGCCGCGAAGCGGTAGCCCGCATTGCGCAGCGTCTTGATGCAGTCCAGCGGTTCGAGCTTCTTGCGCAACCGGCTCACGAGGATGTCGACCGCGCGGGTGACGAGGTCGTCGGCGGACTGGCCGCGCAGCTGCTCGAGGATCTCCTCGCGCGAGAACACCTTGCCCGGCATCTTCGCCAGCAGCGCGAGCAGCTCGAACTCCATGCTGGTCAGCTCGACGGCCAGGCCGTCGCGGCGCGCCTCGCGGCGTTCGAGGTCGATCTGCAGGCCGTCGAACGACAGCACGGTCGCGACGCCCAGGCGCAGCGAGACCGGC
>NZ_JBFUCB010000332.1:0-6587 GCF_056405435.1 Rhizobacter sp. P1_G5
AACATGGACTGGGGAGTTGCAAGAAGGTGTGACTGTAGGTCACCGGGCTGTCGATGCAAAGCCCGGATTCCGGGGTGTCGCCATGCCGGGGGTGTCGCGGGCGCGCTGCAGCGCCTGCCAGAACTGCGCATCCTGCGTGGTCGCGAAGTTGATGCGCATCAGCGTGCCGGGGCGCCGCGTGGCGTGGAAGATCGAGCCCGGTGCCAGCAGCCAGCCGTCGTCCAGCATCACCTGCGACAGCCGCTCGGTGTCGACGCCGGTGTCGACCCAGCCGAACAGGCCGCGCGGCGTGGCCGCGAAGCGGCAGCCCGCCGCCTCGGCCAGCTGCACCGAGCGCGCCCGGGCCGCGTCCAGCCGGGCCATCACGCGCTCGGCATGGCGGCGCAGCAGGCCGTGCTCCAGGCAGTGGGCAAGCGCCTGCTCGGTCAGGCTGGTGGTGGAGAGGCTGCCGAGCAGCTTGGTGTCGATGAAGCGGTCGACCAGCGCCGGCGGCGCTGCCAGATAGCCGACCCGCCAGTTCGGCACCAGGATCTTCGAGAAGCCGGAGATGTAGATCGTGCGCTCCAGCGCGTCCAGCGCCGCGAGCCGCGGCAGGTGCGGCGGTGCCAGATGGGCGTAGGTGTCGTCCTCGACGATGTGCAGGTCGTGCGCCTGCGCGAGCTTCAGCAGCCGGTGCGCATGGCCGAGCGCGAGCGTCGCACCGGTCGGGTTGTGCAGCACCGAGACGGTGATGTACAGCCGCGGGCGCTCGTGCGGTTTCTGGGCCTCGATCAGGCGCTCCATCACCGCGAGGTCGGGCCCGTCCTCGCCGCGCGGCACCGGCAGCACGCGCAGGCCGAGGGCCGCCAGCCGCGCGAACTCGACCGACCAGCCGGGTTCGTCGACCAGCACGCTGTCGCCGGCGCGGGTCAGGCTGCGGGTGACGATGTCCAGCGCATGGGTGGCACCGAAGGTCGTGACGATCTGCTCCGGCGCCGCCTTCACGCCGAAGTCGACCAGCCGCTGCGACAGCGCCCGGCGCAGCCGCAAGTCGCCCGCCGGCTCGCCGTACTGCAGGGCCAGCGGGCCGAGCAGCGCGCCGCTGCTGACGCGGCGCAGCGCGGTGCTGAGCATCGGCAGGTCCAGCCACTCCGACGGCAGCGTGCCCAGCCCCGGCATCGGCCGCGTGCCCGGCGGCTGGAACATGCTGCGCATCAGCGCGATCGCGCTGAGCGGGGCACGCGGAAAGGCAATCGGGGCCGCGGCGTTGACGGGCGGGGCGGCCGAGGCCGGCGTGCGCGCGGCATCGCGGGCTGCCTCGCGCGGCTGCTGCTCGCGCACGAAGAAGCCGCGCTGCTTGCGGGCCTCCACCAAGCCCTGCGCCAGCAACTGGTCGTAGGCCGCGACCACCGTGTAGGCGCTGACCCCGTGCCGGCGCGCGCACTCCCGCACCGACGGCAGCCGCGAGCCCGGTGCGAGCAGCCGCTGCCGGATGCGCTCGGCGAAGCGGCCCGACAGCTGCTCGGTCAGCGTGGCATCGGCATGGCGGGACAGGGGGTGCAGGGGCGCTAGAGGATTCATTGGCGGGCTCATGTGCTGGCGAAGCGACCAATACAGCGTGCGAGCTGAGGTGGTCCAGTGTACTGGCTCTGTGCTGGTTGCCGCCGCTAGACTGCCGCATGGACCAAGAACGCAAAGGGTTGTGGCTGGGCTTCCTCGGGGTCGCGATCTTCGCGCTGACGACGCCGATGACGCGGCTGGCCGTCGGGCCGGCGGCCGACCCGCAGCTGTCGCCGCTGTTCGTCGTGGCCGGGCGCGCCGCGCTGGCCGGCGTGCTGAGCCTGGTCTATCTGATGCTCACGCAGGCACCGCGGCCGCGCGGCGCGCAGTGGTCGGCGCTCGCCGTTAGCGCCGCCGGCACGGTGGTCGGCTTCCCGCTGTTCCTCGGCCTCGGGTTGCGCGAGGTCGACGCGATGCATGCCGCGGTGATCACCGGCGTGCTGCCGCTGGGCACCGCGATCGCGGCGGCGGTGTTCTTCCGGCAGCGCCCGTCGATCGGGTTCTGGGCCTGTGCCGCGGTCGGCTGCGCGCTGGTGCTGGCTTTCGCGGTCCAGTCCGGCGGTGGCCTGCAATGGGCCGACGGCGTGCTGCTGCTGGCGGTGGTCAGCGGGTCGATCGGCTATGTGGCCGGCGCCCACCTGTCGCGGCAACTGCAGGCCGAGCACGTGATCTGCTGGGTGCTCGTGATCAGCATGCCGTTCACGCTGCCGCTGATGGCCTGGACCTGGCCGGCGCAGCCGGTGCACGGCGGTGCCTGGGTCGGCTTCGGCTATGTCACGCTGTTCTCGATGTGGCTCGGCTTCTTCGCGTGGTACCGCGGGCTCGCGCTCGGCGGTACGCTGCGGGTCAGCCAGGTGCAGCTGGTGCAGCCCTTCCTGACGCTGCTGTTCGCGGTGCCGGTGCTCGGCGAGCACCTGTCCGCGACGACCGTGCTGTTCTCGCTCGCGGTGATCGCCACCGTGTTCATCGGGCGCAAGATGCCGACACACCCGGCTTCCACCGCCTCGCCTCCCGTCACCTCTCCCGCCACGTCCTCAAGGAACTCCGCATGACCTCGCGCACCCCCTGGCAGCTCGCGCAGCGCGCCCACCGCATGAACCCGTCGATCATCCGCGAGATCCTGAAGGTGACCGAACAGCCCGGCATCATCTCGCTGGCCGGCGGGCTGCCGTCGCCCGACGGCTTCCCGGTCGAGGCGATGCGCGAGGCCACCACCCGCGTGCTGCGCGACACCCCGCGCGAAGCGCTGCAGTACGCCTCCAGCGAAGGCCTGCCGGCGCTGCGCGAGTGGGTCGCCGCGATGCTGCGCGGCCACGGCCAGCAGGTCGACGCGGCGCAGGTGCTGATCACCACCGGCTCGCAACAGGGGCTCGACCTGGTCGGCAAGGTGCTGGTCGACCCGGGCAGCCGCGTCGCCGTCGAATCGCCGACCTACCTCGGCGCGCTGCAGGCGTTCGCGCCCTACGAGCCGGTCTTCACGGCGGTCGACTGCGATGACGACGGCCCGCTGCCCGAGGCGCTGCACAGCGCCGAAGGCGCGCGCTTCCTGTACCTGCTGCCGAACTTCCAGAACCCGAGCGGCCGCTGCATGAGCGAGGCGCGCCGGGCCGCGGTCGTCGCGCGGGCGCAGGCGCTGAACCTGCCGCTGGTCGAGGACAACCCGTACGGCGACCTGTGGTTCGACGCCGCGCCGCCGCCGCCGCTGGCTGCGCGCTGGCCCGACGGCACGGTCTACCTCGGCTCGTTCTCGAAGGTGCTGGCCCCGGGCCTGCGCCTGGGCTACGTGGTGGCACCCGCGCCGCTGGTGCCGAAGCTGCTGCAGGCCAAGCAGGCGGCCGACCTGCACACGCCGGGCTTCAACCAGCGCGTGGTGCACGAGGTGATCCGCGACGGCTTCCTCGACACGCACGTGCCGACCATCCGCGCGCGCTACAAGGCGCAGCGCGATGCGATGCGGGCCGCGCTCGAGGCCCACATGCCCACCGGCTGCCGCTGGACGGTGCCGAGCGGCGGCATGTTCTTCTGGGTCGAGCTGCCGGCCGGCACCGATGCGATCGCGCTGCTGCCGAAGGCCGTCGCCAAGGGCGTGGCCTTCGTGCCGGGCGCGGCCTTCTTCGCCGAGCACGCGCAGGCGAACACGATGCGGCTGTCGTTCGTCACCGTGTCGCCCGAGCAGATCGAGCGCGGCATCCGCGCGCTGGCCGAGGCGCTGAAGGAGGCGGCATGACGCGCTTCGCATTCGCTCAGGTCGATGTGTTCACCGATGTCGCGCTGAAGGGCAACCCGCTGGCCGTCGTGCACGGCGCCGATGCGCTGGACGATGCGCAGATGCAGGCCTTCGCGCGCTGGACCAACCTGTCGGAGACGACCTTCCTGCTGCAGCCCACCGACCCGCTGGCCGACTACCGGGTGCGCATCTTCACGCCGGGCGGCGAGCTGCCGTTCGCCGGTCACCCGACGCTCGGCAGCTGCCACGCCTGGCTCGAGGCCGGCGGCGTGCCGAAGACGCCCGGTGCCGTCGTGCAGCAGTGCGGCGTCGGCCGGGTCGACATCCGGCTCGACGGCGAGCGCGCGGCCTTTGCGGCGCCGCCGCTGCGCCGCGAGCCGATCGCCGAGGCCGGGTTGCTGCCGGTGCTGGCCGCGCTCGGCCTGCGCCGCGAGCAGGTGCGGCAGGCGCAGTGGCTCGACAACGGCCCGCGCTGGCTGGGCCTGCTGCTCGACGCCGCCGACACGGTGCTCGCGCTGGAGCCGGACCACGCGGCGCTAAAGTCGCTGGCCAAGGTCGGCGTGATCGGGCCGCATGCGGCCGGCGGGCCCTGCCAGTTCGAGGTGCGCGGCTTCGCGGCGCCGATCGGCATCCCGGAAGACCCGGTCACCGGCAGCCTGAACGCGAGCCTCGCGCAGTGGCTGATCGGGGCCGGCGTGGCGCCGGCCCGCTACGTCGCTGCGCAAGGTACCCGGCTCGGCCGGGCCGGGCGGGTGCACATCGCGCAGGTCGACGGCCAGGTGTGGGTCGGCGGACACAGCGTCAGCTGCATCCGCGGCGAGCTGGCGCTCTGAAGAGCCCCCTCAGGCGCGGCGCCAGCGCCACGCCTGGCGGATGGCCTGCC
The DNA here is from genome assembly GCF_056405435.1 of Rhizobacter sp. P1_G5. Taxonomy (NCBI): domain Bacteria; kingdom Pseudomonadati; phylum Pseudomonadota; class Betaproteobacteria; order Burkholderiales; family Sphaerotilaceae; genus Rhizobacter; species Rhizobacter sp. P1_G5. The sequence continues at coordinate 4,650 of NZ_JBFUCB010000332.1, forward strand.
AGGCCGCAGCGCGCGACGGATCGTGCGCACGCATCAGCGCGCCGTAGCGGCGCCAGATGACGAACAGCGAAGAACCGAGGAAGGTCAGCAGTACCGTCGTCAGCACGATGATCGCGCGGGCCGGCTTCGATTTCCGATCGGGCGCCTGTGCCACGTCCACCTGCTGCAGTGCCGGGCCTTCCTTCGCCTCGTCCAGCTTCGCGATCTCGAACTGCCGGAGCATGCTCTCGAGCAATGTCTCCTGGAACTTCACCTCGCGCCGGGCGCGGATGTAGTCGACCGCCGCGCCCGGCAGCTTGCCGACCGGGATGTCGATGCTGCCGCTCGGGGGGCCCGTCGGCGCCGACTCCATGCGAGCCAGTTCGGCCCGCAGGCCGGCCAGTTCGGAGTTCAGGCGCTGCACGTCCGGGTTCTCGGACGTCGCGCCGGTTCGCATCACGCGCAACCGCACTTCGCGCTCGGCGATCTGCGCCTTCAGCTGGGCGACGCCGGCGATGATGGCCTCGGCCTGCTTGTCCAGCACGACCATCCCCGATTTCTCCTGCACGGAGCGCAACGATTGCTCGGCCTGGACGAGGTTCTCCTTCGTGTCCTTCAGCTGCTGCTCGAAGAACACGCGCCGCTGCTGCGCTTCGGACACCGCGAGGCGGCCGAGCAGCTTGGTCACTTCGGCTGCATGCGCGTTGGCGAGGTCGGCAGCGAACTGCGCCTCCTCGTCGTCGACTTCCACCGTCAGCACGCCGGACTTCTTGTCCGAACTGATCCGGATGTGGACGGCCATCGCCTTGCGCAGGCCGTCGTAGGTCTTGGCTTCGTAGCGCTGCATCAGGTTGAAGCGGCTCGCCAGCGCGCGCTGGACGCTGTCGCTCTTGAGCAGGCTCACGTAGAGCTCGTCGGGGGTCTTCGCGGCGATGCCTCCGGCCAGGCCGCCCAGCGAGCCGAGGGCCGCCAGGGCGGCGGCCGAGCCGCTCTGCTGCTGCGAGCCCGGCGCCAGCAACGTGGCTCGGGCGGTATAGATGTTCGCCATCAGCAGCGACGCGATGATGGCGCCCACGGCAGCGACCGCGGTCGCGCCCGCCACCCAGCGCTTGCCGTCGCCGAGCCACACCAGCAGGTCCATCAGGCCGATCGAAGGCCCGTCGTCCTCCGGYTCGTCGAGGGTGGGGGAAAGAACTTCGGGGTTGTCGATGGCGCTCATCGCTCAGTCCCCGCGCAAGGTCTTGATGGCGGCCGCACCGAGGCCGAACTGGTAGAAGATCTGCGAGAAGTCCTTCAGGTTGCGCATCGCGGCACGGCCCCAGCTCTCGTAGTCGAGCTGGTTCGGCACCACGACCGCATCGCCCGGCTGCAGCGGCTGCGACTCGAGGCTTCCGAACCAGCCGCGGCGTTCGTTCGCATGGCTGACGGTGCCGTCGGCGCGCAGCACGAACATGTTGGACGGCTCGGCGGCCTCGTCCAGGCCGGCCAGCTTCACGTAGTCGCCCACCGTGCGGTTGGGCTTCCACAGGAAGGCGTTGTTGTTGACGACGGCGCCGGCCACCGTCACGAAGCCGGGCCGGCTGGGCACCACGATGCGATCGGCGTTCTCCAGCGGCACGTCCGGCAACTGGCTCACYGAGTTCGTGTCGGGCGAGAGTTCGAGCGCGACGCGGCCGTTCGGCTGCACGCGGCTGAGGCGGGCCATCTGCGCCTGCGTCGCGGCCGAGCTGATCGCCGTCGCGCCGGCCTGCTCGTCGCGCCGGTTGGCCGCCTCGCGCGCGGCCTGCTGCGCCGACAGCACTTCCAGGCGGACGATGGCGGCCTGCAGGTTCTCGCGCTGGCGCTTGCGGGTCTCCTCGCGGCTGAACTCCAGGCCATACACGTAGGCCTGCGGCGTGAAGCCACCGGCCCGCGTGATCAGCTGGCCGAGGGTTTCGCCGGGCAGCAGCTGGTACACGC
>NZ_JBFUCB010000333.1:0-6582 GCF_056405435.1 Rhizobacter sp. P1_G5
AAGCTGCAGCGCAAGAACGTGCCGCTGATCGTCGGCAACCTCGGGCCGGCCACCTTCGGGCGCGACGACAACGCGCTGCTGCTGGTCGATGCGCAGGGTGAACGCCAGTTGCCGCATGCCGACAAGCTGACGCTCGCGCGCACGCTGGTGGACGAGATCGCGGCCCGGCTGTCCTCTTCCCCCGTTTCCTCTTCCACTCCCCGACCCGCATGACCCCGATCGACCTGAAGGTGCTCGACCCGCGCATGGCCGGGCAACTGCCCACGTACGCGACCCCCGGCAGCGCCGGCCTCGACCTGCGTGCCTGCCTCGACGCGCCGCTGGTGCTCGAACCCGGCCAGACGCAGCTGATCCCCACCGGCCTGGCGATCCACGTCGCCGATCCGGGGCTGGCGGCGATCATCCTTCCCCGCTCCGGGCTCGGCCACAAGCACGGCATCGTGCTCGGCAACCTGGTGGGCCTGATCGATTCCGACTACCAGGGCCAGCTGATGGTGAGCTGCTGGAACCGCGGTCAGGCGGCGTTCACGATCGCGCCGATGGAGCGCATCGCGCAGCTGGTGATCGTGCCGGTGGTGCAGGCGAGCTTCCGGGTGGTCGACGAGTTCGGCACATCCGACCGCGGCGCGGGCGGATTCGGTTCCACCGGCAAGCACTGATCTTCTTTCCGCCGCCGTGAAATCCTCGCGGCGGCCGGCGGCGCGTTTACCGACCCGCAACAAACTTGTCGAAATGCTTTGATAGGCTAAGCATCTCGACAAGTCCTGCGAAGGCAGCGTCCCGCCGTGGCTTCTCTTTCCAGATCTCCCGCCAAGCCAGAACCGGCCGCCTCCGTGCCCGACGCCAGCCGCGTCGCGGCCGAGGTCTTGAGCGTGGTGCCCGACGTGATGAACGCCATCCGCATGGGCATGCGCGGCAGCCTGGACGCCGGGCTGTCGGTGCCGCAGTTCCGCTGCCTGGGCTTCATCGGCCGCCATGCCGGCTGCTCGATCAGCGACGTCGCCGGCTTCCTCGGCGTGACGCTCGCCACCGCGTCGGCGATGGTCGACCGGCTGGTGCGCGGCGGCTACGTCTCGCCGAGCACCGCCGCGGCCGACCGCCGCCGCACCGAGCTGCGGCTGAGCGCCGAAGGCAAGGCGCTGCTCGACGACATCCGCCGTGGTGCGCGGGCCGACCTCGCGAACACGCTGTCCGGCGCGACGCCGGCGGAACTGGCGCTCGTGATGCAGGGTCTGGCGATCCTCAAGGCGAGGTTCGTCCATGACTGACACCGCATTCCCCGCGGAAAGCCCCGCGCCAACGTCCGAGCAGGTGGCCCGGCGCATCGCCGAGGGTCGCCGCCGCTTCCGCCGCCTGTTCGGCGCGGTAATGCTGCCGATGTTCCTGGCCGCCGTCGACCAGACGCTGCTGGCCACCGCGACGCCCGTCATCAGCCGCGAGTTCGGGGGCTTGCGCGACACCTCCTGGCTGGCCGTCTCGTACCTGCTGGCCTCGGTGATCGTGGTGCCGCTGTACGGCCAGCTGGGCGACCAGTTCGGGCGGCGCAAGCTGCTGTCGCTGGCCACCGCGCTGTTCGCGCTCGGCTCGCTGGGCTGCGGCCTGGCCACCGGCCTGTGGTGGCTGGTGGCCGCGCGCACGCTGCAGGGGCTGGGCGGCGGCGGCCTGATGACGCTGTCGCAGGCGCTGATCGGCGAGGTCGTCTCGCCGCAGCGGCGGGCGCGCAGCCAGGGTTATTTCGCAATCGTCTTCACGCTGGCCAGCGTCGGCGGCCCGGTGATCGGCGGGCTGGTGGTCCACCACGCCAGCTGGCGCTGGCTGTTCCTGGTCAACCTGCCGCTGTGCGCGCTGGCGCTGTGGCGGCTGCATGCCTTGCGGGCCGACGACGTGCCGCACCCCCGCAGCGGGCCGCCGGACGTGCAGGGCATGCTGCTGTTCGCGGTGGCGATGGCGCTCAGCCTGTTCTGGCTGTCGTCGGCCGGGCACCGCTTCGACTGGGTGTCGGCGACCAGCGGCGCGCTGCTGGTGGCGACCGTCGCGCTGTGGGCCGTGCTGCTGCGCGTCGAGCGGCTGGCGGCGCGGCCGTTCCTGCCGGTCGACCTGCTGCGGCTGCCGCCGGTGCGCTATGCGGCGCTCACGGTGGTCGGCTTCGCGTCGGCGATGTTCGCGATGGTGTTCTACCTGCCGATCTACCTGCAGCTGTCGCTGCATTCCGATGCCGCCGAGGCCGGCCTGCTGCTGTTGCCGCTGACGGCCGGCATCGTCGGCGGTGCCACCTTCACGTCGCGGCTGATCATCTGGACCGGCCGCCCGACGGCGCTGCCGGTGGGCGGGCTGCTGCTGGCCGGCTGCAGCCTGCTCGGCATGGCCTTGCTGCCACCCGACAAGCGCACACTGGTCGCCCTCGGATTCACCACCGGGCTCGGCCTGGGCAGCGTGATGTCGGTGATGCAGATCGTGACGCAGACCGCCTCCGGCCCGGCGCGCCTGGGTGCCGCCGCGGCCACGATGTCGCTGGCACGCACGCTCGGTTCCTCGATCGGCGCGAGCGCGTTCGGCGCGCTGATCTTCGGGTTGATGGGGAGCAGCGACGCACTGCACGCAGCGCAGGATCCGCAGGCGCAGGAGGCGCTGCGCTTCGCGTTCGTGGTCGCCTTCGGCTGTGCCGCCGCCGTGTGCGCGCTGGCCGCCTGGGCCGCCAGCCGGGTGCCGGCGCTGCGCTTCCATCCCGGGGCCGAGGGCCGGACCGATTTTTCCGAATGACTTGACGACGGGCAGTTCATGAACAAGAGCTTGGTGGGTTGGGTGATCGCCGCGGTGGTGGTGGCGGCGGGCGTCGGCTACGGCGTGGCCACACGTGGCAAGGGCGAGGGCGGTGCGGCCGCCGGTGCGCCGTCGGCGGCCGCGTCCGGCGCGCCGGTCAGCGTCAGCACCGTGCGCGCGCAGCAGCGCGACTACGAGGTCACGCTCGAAGCGACCGGCAGCGTCACCGCGCTCAACAGCGTCGACATCCGTCCGCAGGTCGCCAGCACCATCACCCACGTCCACATCAAGGAAGGCCAGTTCGTGAAGGCCGGCGAGCTGCTGTTCACGCTCGATTCGCGCACCGACGAGGTCAACGTCGCGAAGGCGCAGGCCCAGCTCGAGAAGGACCTCGCCTCGCTGGCCGACGCGCAGCGCCAGCTCATGCGCAGCAAGGACCTGCTCGCGCAGAACTTCGTCTCGCAGAGCGCCGTCGACAGCAGCCAGACGCTGGTCGAGGGCTCGCAGGCGGTGGTGTCGTCCGACCGCGCGGCGCTGGCCGCTGCCAAGGTGGCGCTGGGCTACAACCGCATCGTCGCGCCCGGCCCGGGCCGCGCCGGCGCGATCAACGTGTTCCCCGGCAGCTCGGTGCAGCCGGCCACCAGCACGCTGGTGACGCTGACGCAGATCGACCCGATCGCCGTCGGCTTCAACCTGCCGCAGCGCAACCTCGCCGAGGCGCTGCGCAACCTGCAGTCGAGCCGCGGCGCGGTCACGGCGGTGCTGCCCGAAGGGCGCGGCACGCTGGTCGGCAAGCTGCAGTTCGTCGACAACAACATCGACGCGTCGTCCGGCACCGTCAAGGTGAAGGCGGTGTTCGACAACAGGCAGCAGGCGCTGTGGCCCGGCGCGTTCGTCAGCGTGCGGCTGGTGGTCGAGACGCTGAAGGATGCGATCGTGGTGCCGCAGGCCTCGCTGATCCAGGGCCCGCGCGGCAACATCGTCTACGTGGTCGACGACGGCGGGAGGGCCGTCGCGCGGCCGATCGCGGTGGTGCAGGCGGCCGGCACCGATGCGGTCGTCACCGGCGTGAAGCCGGGCGAGCGCGTGGTGGTCGACGGCCGGCAGAACCTGCGGCCGGGCGCGCCGGTGGTCGAGCGCGCGGCGAGCGGGGCCGGCGGCAAGGGCAAGGGTGCGGGGGCTGCGGCATCCTCAACGACATCCGCAACGACATCCGCAACTTCGGGAGTCGCGCCATGAACCTGTCCGAGCTGTTCATCCGCCGTCCGGTGATGACGGTGCTGCTGAACGCCGCCATCGTCGTGGCCGGCGTGATCGCGTACACGCGCATCCCGGTGGCCGCGCTGCCGAGCTACAACACGCCGGTGATCAACGTCTCGGCAGCGCTGCCGGGCGCGAGCCCGGAGACGATGGCCACCTCGGTCGCGCTGCAGCTCGAGAAGCAGTTCCAGACCATCCCGGGCCTGAGCGTGATCAGCTCGGCCAACACGTTGGGCAGCACCACCGTGACGCTGGAGTTCGACGAGGGCCGCGACATCGACGCCGCCGCGGTCGACGTGCAGGCCGCGCTGCTGCGCGCGCAGCGCCAGCTGCCGCAGGACATGACCAGCCCGCCGGCGTACCGCAAGGTCAACCCGGCCGATGCGCCGGTGCTGCTGATCGCGCTGACCTCGCCGTCGCTGAACCTGTCGGACCTGAACGATTTCGCCGAGCACCTGATCTCGCCGTCGCTGTCGACGCTGGCCGGCGTCGCGCAGGTCAACATCTACGGGCAGAAGCGCTTCGCGGTGCGGGTGCGCGTGCAGCCCGATGCGCTGGCCGCGCGCAACATCAGCCTCGACGAGCTGAACGCCGCGCTCGGCGCCGCCAACGCCAACACGCCGGTTGGAACGCTCGAAGGCCCGAAGCAGACGCTGACGCTGCAGGCGAACCGCCAGCTGCGCAATGCCGCCGAGTTCGGCGAGCTGATCGTCAGCAACCGCAACGGCAACCCGGTGCGGCTGAAGGAGGTCGCCTCGGTCGAGGACAGCTACGAGACGGTGAAGACCTTCGCCAGCTACAACGGCGAGCCGTCGATCACGCTGGCCATCCAGCGCCAGCCCGACGCCAACACCGTCAAGGTGGTCGATGCGGTGCGCGCCGCGCTGCCGGGCTTCCAGGCGCAGCTGCCGCAGTCGGTGCGCATGAACCTGGTCAACGACCGCTCGGTGTCGGTGCGCGAATCGCTGCACGACGTGACGCTGACGATGCTCGGCACCATCGTGCTGGTGGTGCTGGTGATCTTCCTGTTCCTGCGCCGCTTCGTCGCCACCGCGATCCCGACGCTGTCGCTGCCGGTCTCGCTGGTCGGCGCGATCGCGCTGCTGTGGGGCTTCGGCTACACGCTCGACAACATCTCGCTGCTGGGCCTGACGCTCGCGGTCGGCCTGGTGGTCGACGACGCGATCGTGATGCTCGAGAACATCATGCGGCACGTCGAGCACGGCGAGGCGCCGTTCGGCGCGGCGCTGCGCGGCTCGCGCGAGGTCGGCTTCACGATCATCTCGATCTCCACCTCGCTGATCGCGGTGTTCATCCCGATCTTCTTCATGCCGGGCGTGATCGGCCTGCTGTTCCACGAGTTCGCGGTGATCGTGTCGCTGGCAATCATCGCGTCGGCCTTCGTCTCGCTGACGCTGGTGCCGATGCTGGCCAGCCGCTTCCTGACCGACGACGCGCACAAGAAGCCGCCGGGCGCGCTGGTGCGCTCGTTCGAGCGCGGCTTCGACCTGCTGCTGGGCGCCTACTCGCGCACGCTCGACGTGGCGCTGCGACACCGCGTGGCCGTCGTGCTGGTCGCGGCGGTCACCTTCCTCGCCACCGGCTGGCTGTTCGCGAGCATCTCGAAGGGCTTCTTCCCGCAGGAGGACATCGGCCAGCTCAGCGTGCAGACCGAAGCCTCGGAAGACACCTCGTTCCCGGAGATGGTGCGGCTGCAGGACCGCGCCGCGGCCATCATCCGCGACGACCCGAAYGTGCTGGCCGTCAGCTCGTTCAACGGCGGCGGCGGCGCGCAGAACACCGGCCGCATGTTCGTCGCGCTGAAGCCGCGTGCCGAGCGCCAGGACATGACCCAGGTGGTCGAGGGGCTGCGCCGCAAGCTGCGCGACGTGGCCGGCATCAGCGTCTTCATGCGCCCGATCCAGAACCTGCAGCTCGGCGGCCGCCAGAGCAAGGCGCAGTACCAATACATCCTGCAGAGCGTCAAGGCCGACGAGCTGAACGACTGGGCGCAGAAGCTGCAAGGCAAGCTGCGCGCCGACCCGCTGTTCCGCGACGTGACCAGCGATTCGCAGCTGCGCGGGCTGCAGGCGTCGCTGCACATCGACCGCGACCGCGCCAACACGCTGGGCGTGTCGATCGACGCGCTGCGCTCGGCGCTGTTCAGCGCGTTCGGCGAGCGGCAGGTGTCGACGATCTACACCGCCGTCGACAGCTACCAGGTGATCATGGAGGTGGCGCCCGGCGCCAAGCAGGACGAGAGCGCGTTCAACAACATCTACGTGCGCTCGTCCAGCGGCACGCTGGTGCCGATGTCGAGCTTCGCGACCGTCACGCGCACGGTCGGCCCGACCTCGATCAACCACGTCGGCCAGCTGCAGGCGGTCACGGTGTCGTTCAACCTCRCGCCCGGCGCCGCGCTCGGCGACGCGACCGGCAAGATCGAGCACTACCGCGCGGAGATCGAGCTGCCGGAGTCGATCATCACCAGCTACGGCGGCGATGCGGCGGTGTTCAAGAGCTCGCAGGGCAGCCAGGCGATCCTGATCGTCGGCGCTCTGC
>NZ_JBFUCB010000334.1:0-6552 GCF_056405435.1 Rhizobacter sp. P1_G5
GCGCTGTGTACAGTGCGCAGCCAGATCGTCGTGCCCAAACCGCATGGCCTGATGATCAAGTGGATGCTGGACGTCGAGAACACGAGCGGACAGACAATCCGGCCGCAGGAAGACGGCAACTACGGCTTCAACTGGAGCACGCCACAACCCAGCGAGCCCCCCAGCATCACGCCGGTTCTTGTCGGCGCTCCTGCGTTTCTCGGCAAGCGACACAAGAGCGCGAACCTCGCGCTCGCGCCCAAGGCGAAAGTTCAGATCACTGTCAACGCGTTCATCGAGCGCTCGATTGCAATCGCCGACTGGAGCGTGAACGCGCCATACGACGCCGCGTTCGTCCAGTTCGAGTCGCGTTCTGGCGAGTCACCCCATCCCGGCAAGGCCCTGTCCTGCAACCTGCAGAACTTTCCCGGTCTGTACGGCGCAAATCTTCGCGCGTGGTCGTACGGTTGTAAGGATCTCGCGAGTTGCGAAGCCGTTCCTCAGAATCTTCGCTTCGACAAGTAGCGCCCGCCAACGACGGTCAAGACCGCGGCGACCACGGTGTTGTGAGCAACGCCGCCCGAGTAGGGGCTCGCGCTCCGCGTCGCCCAGGCGCGGTTGAACGTCCGCTTCGCGCTCACGCGAACTCACACAGCCTCGGCCACTTCCTGTCGCTAGTGGACGACCTCTGTCGGGCGAGCGATATGGCCTCGGAGCACGCAGACTTCACATTGGCTTCGCGATATTGACCCAAGCTCTGCGGATGACTCCTCAACAGCTTCCCTCCGTTCTCGGTCGTTTCTTGGCAGTGGCGGTTACGGCTCTCTGCGGCGCATCGATCTTGGGCTGCAGCGGCCCCACCGATGCGCAGGTGGCAGCTGATTTTGCGAAGCTGCATTCGGGATGTACGCTCACCAGAGCCGTGGGTGGTGAGTCAGAAGGTGGAGCCCTGTGGGTGGACGTATGGGGCAACTGCACCGGTGACGACCAACGATTCAAGGACGTGTTCCGATACGTGGAGAAAGACGGTGAATGGATAGTCGTTTCATCGAGTGTGCAGACACCAATCTACCGGACCCCCTAGCCCGACAAACGACTGCGCACCCGCATATCGTCGGGGTAGCCGATTGACAGCAACGGGTCGTCTACGGGCGACCGGGCGAGGCAAGCGACCGTCCACGACCAGTCGGTCGTGACAGGCAGCTTTCGAACAGTTCGCAAGCCTCTCCGGCGTTGTTCCTTTCGAGCGGTTCTAAGAGAATGATTCCAATGCTTCGATACGCTGCGATCGTGCTGGCTGCAAGCTGTGCAACACACGCCGTTCAAGCCCAGTCGATTCCTGCTGGCACGTACATCACCGAGGGAGGATGGGGTACGTTGGTCGTAGAGAAGGATGGCAAGCTTCAACTGGACACCATCGGGGAAAATGGCCACTCGTGCGGACTGGAGGCCACCGTTCGAGACATGAAGGCTGTGACGCAGGAGGGATGCAAGATCAGCTTCGAAAGAAGCCTCGACCGAGTGTCGATCAACCCGGATCCGGCCACCGAGGCCGCATGCAGGGGGCCTTGCGGATCTCGCGCCTTCTTCCAGGGCGACTATTACCGCGAAGCTCCAGCCTGCCGTGCAGTGCTTGTGAAGCATGAGCGCGACCGTTTCACTGCGCTGTACCGCGGCCGAAAGTATCGGGAAGCCGCGGAGGTCCTCAGCGCCTTGCTGAATCGCTGCGGCCGTTTCATGTACTGGCTGCCCGACGAGGCGCAAGTGCGCAACGACTTGGCTCTGACGTATCACCATCTGTCCGACGATGCTGCGTGCCTCGGCGTGTTGTCTCCGCTGCGTCGCGCATTTGTGGAAGATGAGCGAATCACCAGCCGTGCCTTCACGCCCGTTGATGAAGGCGATGGCCAAGCGATGGTACGGATCACGCGCTTCAACTGGAAGACCTGCGGCGGTGAGGTGCCGGACTGAGCGCACGACGGATGCTGCCTACTGGCGTTGAGCCGACAGATCAATGAAACTATCAGCGGTCGCCCGCTGCGCACGGCGCGCAGACCTGCAATCGGCCAGCTCCTGCCGGTCACGAGCGACTGCCTTCGGGTAGGCTCAGCACCGCTAGGCGTCTATGGAAATCCATGCGAACTATGCGACGAGTATTCATGCTGGCGACAATGGCGACCGTGATCGCTGGTGGCTTCGTTTGGCTGCGGGTAAGCGCACTGACCGCGGGTGAGTTCTACGCTGTCGTCGTAGAAGTTCAGAACCCGGAGGCCCCACCTAGCCAATGGAAGCTTCTCCCGCTCCAAAGCGCAGAAGTCACTGCAGTTTGGCGAGGGTCAACGAAGGAAGACCCCGTGAACCTTCACTCGGGAAGTCAACGCTGCATGGGAGTGAAGACGACGACTACAAATGCGGACGGCAAGGCAATATTTCCGAAGTGGTACGCGCAGTGGGGAGACACTGTGCTTGATCCGTATACGACGGCAAGCATGACTGGTTTTGTCCAGATCAAAGATGCCGACAAGCACGGGGAGATCTGGTATGCAGCACCGGGTCTTCATGTCCTGCGCAGAGGTCAGTCGGAGGAACAGGGTAGTCGCCAGGTCACGCTAGATGCTTGGTGTCGAGACAGGCCGGACCTGCCCCAGCAGGCCAGGTGATGGCGGTTATCTCAAACGTTGAACGGCCGCTTTCTGGAGCCTTGCGCAGCCTGATCCAACTTCCRCTATGGGTCGCCTCGAGGCCACCAAGTGAGGCAGCCGACAGGCAACAGTCGGCCAGGAGTTGCCGCTCGCCTATGCCCGCTTTCGGTGAAGTCATGGACGTGTTGGAGAATCCGTGAATGAGTATCCTCAAGCAAATCTGGCAAGCGCTCATCGCAGCGCTCGGGCAGTTCTTCGCGGCCTACTCTTGGATCGAAATCGTCGAGGAGAAGAAGGATCGCCTCGTCCTGAGCGTGAATACTCGTCATGTGATTGCCGACAAGGTCAGTCGCCTTGTCTCTGCAGCTGGGCGAACAGTTGCCAGCTTCGAAGCCATTCAATCCATTGAGGTACAGCACTGCCGCAACGGCAAGAGGCTCGAATGGTGGGTCGTCAGCCTTCACCTTCTCAGCGGACGTCGGCTGCGGATCGGCAGGACAGCAGACGAAGTTCAGGCGTCGATTGTTGCGGCGCACTTGAGCACCGTTCTGGGAAAGGGCGTTCGGGCCGTTGCGGGCAGCGTTGAGCGCTAGCGTTGGTCGAGCGCCAGATTTCATTCGCTCGCCTCGACTCGTTGACGAACCGCTTGGCATCGGCCTCGCTCGACGGTGTCGGAAGTCGGACGCCTACTGTCGGCCGAGGCTGTGTGAAAACCCCGATCCGCGGTTGGCCGCAGGTGCGTAGAGTTTGAAGGCATATCGAGAAGGAGTCGATATGCGCAGGTTCGTTGAAGGGCGGGATCGACATCAGGTCACGCTGCTGCCTGAGTCGCTGGACGAGTTCATTGCGGAGGACAACGCGGTTCGCGTGGTCGACGCGTTCGTCGAGGAACTGGATCTGGCATCGATGGGCTTCGAGGGCACGACGCCGGCGGCAACAGGCCGCCCCTCGTATGACCCGGCGGTGCTGCTGAGGATCTACATCTACGGCTACCTCAACCGTGTGCAGTCGAGCCGGCGACTGGAGCGGGAGTGCCAACGCAATGTTGAGCTGATGTGGCTGACGGGTCGACTGGCACCGGACTTCAAGACCATCGCTGACTTCCGCCGCGACAACGGCGTGGGCATCCGCGCCGTGTGCCGCCGCTTCGTCGAGCTGTGCCGCGACCTGAAGCTGTTCTCGCAGGCCGCCGTGGCGATCGACGGCAGCAAGTTCAAGGCGGTCAACAGCCGCGACCGCAACTTCACACCGGCCAAGATCGAGGCACGCAAGAAGCAGATCGAGGAGAGCATCCAGCGCTACCTGGATGCCTTGGACACGGCCGACCGGACGCAGCCCGGAGAGTTCGTTGCCAAGACCGACAGGCTCAAGGACAAGGTGAAGACGCTGCGCGAGCAGATGCGGCGCATGGATCGATTGCAAGAACGGCTGGCGCGCCAGCCAGAGCCACAGCTCTCGCTGACCGACCCGGACTCGCGCTCGATGATGTCGCAGGCCAAGGGCACTGGCGTGGTGGGCTACAACGTGCAAGTCGCCGTGGATACCAAGCACCACCTGATCGTGGCGCACGAGGTCACCAACATCGGCAACGATCGAGCTCAGCTCACGAAGATGGCGACGGCGGCGCGCGAAGCCATGGGCAAGCCGAAGCTGCGCGCCTACGCCGACCGCGGCTACTTCAATGCACCGCAGATCAAGGGGTGCGCCGACGCGGGCATCGTGCCGTTCGTGCCGAAGCCGCTGACCTCGAACGCGAAAGCCGAAGGCCGGTTCGACAAGCGCGACTTCATCTACATCGCCAAGGACGACGAGTACCGATGCCCAGCGGGCCAGCGCGCGATCTATCGGTACACGCGAGAAGAGAACGGCCAGCAGATCCGGCGCTACTGGAGCAGCGCATGTCCGCAGTGCCCGATGAAGGCGCAGTGCACGCCCAGCGACTACAGGCGGATCGCGAGGTGGGAGCACGAGGCGGTGCTCGATGCCATGCAGCGCCGACTCGATCAGCAACCCGAGGCCATGACGCTGCGCCGGTGCACCGTCGAGCATGTCTTCGGAACGCTCAAGCACTGGATGGGTTCGACGCACTTCCTGACGCGCAGGCTGCGCAACGTCGGCACCGAGATGAGCCTGCAGGTGCTCGCCTACAACCTGAAGCGCGTGCTGCGCATCCTGGGCATGGCCAGGACGATGAAGGCGGTCAGTTCGATGGGGGCGTGAGCCCCTTGTTGCCTTCAATGGGCTCGCTTGATGGCCTTCCGACGGCGTCATGACACTGTGGGGGTCGATGCCGCCTTCCAAAGGGTCGCCTCGCTGATGGAGCGGCACCTATTGCGGAGTTCTCACACAGCCTCGGCCACGAGCTGCCGGTCGCGACTGACTGCTTTCGGGTAGCCTTGGACACATGCCTATCCAGTCAGTGGTCATTCATCTCGAATCTCCGTACCGCGAGTACGAATCGAAGCAGGCGCCTGCCAGAGATGTGGTGCTTGTGGGGCTCAAATGGGACACGCCTTGGTGGCCTGAACTGGCGGTGGGCTGGCTGGAGCAGGGCATGCCAGTGGACGCGGAAATCGCCGGATGCCTTGAGGAAATCGAGAGTCGAACGAAGTGGCCACAACGCTTTCGGCACCTAGCACGCGCATTGCGCCGTGCATGGCTTGACCGAATTTGACCCGTCTGCGATGGCGACAGGCGGTCCACAGCAGACTGCCGCGATAGACTGTTTCCGGGATGTGCCGTCGACGCCACTCCCGCACTCTCAAATGACATCCCGGAAGGGCACATGCCGCGCTACTACGTACTAGCCAAGGGAACGAAGCCGGTATCCAAAGCGAACAACTACCCTTGGCCATACGAAGTCGCGCTTTGCTTCGATACGGTACGGCGCCCCGTTGGGTTCGCGGAAGGAGAGGGGCATGGATTCGCCAGTGGCGTATTTTCTGTTGCCGAAGCGCTTGAATCAAAGTGGAAAGAGCATTTCTCGAATGCGGGGGGCGAGTGGCTTCTGCCGATACTGAAGAACTTTGCCCTCGGTGTCGCGCCGGTTGAGGCTGAACTGCTGAGGGCCGCAGTGGCCCGTCTAGGGCGTGAGCCATTGACTTACGACGTGCAGCTTTCGATTGCTGACCATCACTAGCTGGGGCTCTCAGCTTCAACGAACGGACAGCTGTATCTGGCCACGAGCCGTCCTTCGTCAACGACCGCTTCCGAGCAGCGGATTCGTTGTGGCAGACTCGCCGAATGAGTGGTGCTGAACGGCTCTTGGACTTCGCTGGCGGCTGTGTTGGCTTGCTAGCCGGCATGCGTTTCATAGTTTCCCGCCGCGCAGCCATCGGCGACGACGACGACTTCTGGGTCTATGGCTGGCGGGCAATCCTGATCGGCTGTGCGGCCTTAGCAATGGGAGCCTTGTTCTTTGCCTCGGCGTTCGGCCTCGTGCACATCGATCACGGCTGACACAGCGGGCAGATTCGGCCAGAGGTGGTCTCTCGCCGACGGCCGCTTTCGGGCGGCACTCGTGACTTGGGCCAAGTACGATGTCGTGGTGCTAAATCTGCCCCACCACGTTGGGCCGCACGAAACCCATGCTCAGGCGACCACCACTGATTCCAGGCTTTTCCGTGCGCCCAGCTCGGCTCGAAGATGCAGCCTCTTGGGCCAGGTATGCGTGCCTGCCGGAGGTGAGGCAGCACACGAGTTCAACAGCTGAAACTGTGGACGACGTCAGACCCAAGATTCGCCGCACACTCGCTGGCGAGCCCAACACACCCTGAATCGCCCCGGGTTCCGAGGAGGCTCCTTCGATTGAGAGAATGGAGCAATGAGGAAGTCCCCGAAGTTTTCACCCGAGGTGATGGAGCGCGCGGTGCGCATGGTTCTGGAGTCGCAGGGCCAATACGAGTCGCAGTGGGCGGCCATTGAGTCGATC
>NZ_JBFUCB010000335.1:0-6547 GCF_056405435.1 Rhizobacter sp. P1_G5
TTGTTGCGCAGCATCACGAGCGATCGGCAGATGCGCCGCCGCGTCTCGTGCGGCTGGATCACGTCGTCGATGAAGCCGCGCGCGCCGGCCACGAACGGGTTCGCGAACTTGGCCTTGTATTCGGCCTCGCGCGCCGCGAGCCGGGCCGGATCGCCTTTCTCGTCGCGGAAGATGATCTCGACCGCGCCCTTCGCCCCCATCACCGCGATCTCGGCGTTCGGCCACGCGAAGTTCACATCCCCGCGCAGGTGCTTGGAGCTCATCACGTCGTAGGCGCCGCCGTACGCCTTGCGCGTGATCACCGTGATCTTCGGCACCGTGCACTCGGCGTACGCATACAGCAGCTTCGCACCATGCTTGATGATGCCGCCGTACTCCTGGCTGGTGCCCGGCATGAAGCCCGGCACGTCGACGAAGGTCACCACCGGGATGTTGAACGCATCGCAGAAGCGCACGAAGCGCGCCGCCTTGATGCTGCTCTTGATGTCCAGGCATCCGGCCAGCACCAGCGGCTGGTTCGCGACGACGCCCACCGTCTGCCCCTCCATGCGGCAGAAGCCGATGATGATGTTCTTCGCGTACTCGGGCTGCAGCTCGAAGAAGTCGCCGTCGTCGGCGGTCTTCACGATCAGCTCCTTCATGTCGTAGGGCTTGTTCGGGTTGTCGGGCACCAGCGTGTCGAGCGACAGGTCGATGCGCTCGGCCGGATCGTTGCTCGGCCGCACCGGCGCCTTCTCGCGGTTGTTCAGCGGCAGGTAGTTGTAGAGCCGGCGCAGCATCGCGAGGGCGTCGACGTCGTTCTCGAACGCCAGGTCGGCCACGCCGCTGCGACTGGTGTGGGTGGCCGCGCCGCCCAGCTCCTCGGCGGTCACCTCTTCATGCGTCACGGTCTTCACGACCTCGGGGCCGGTGACGAACATGTACGAGCTGTCCTTCACCATGAAGATGAAATCGGTCATCGCCGGCGAGTAGACCGCGCCGCCTGCGCACGGGCCCATGATCATGCTGATCTGCGGCACCACGCCCGAGGCCATCACGTTGCGCTGGAACACCTCGGCATAACCGCCGAGCGAGGCGACGCCTTCCTGGATGCGCGCGCCGCCGGAGTCGTTGAGCCCGATCACCGGCGCGCCGACCTTCATCGCCTGGTCCATCACCTTGCAGATCTTCTCGGCATGCGCTTCGCTGAGCGCGCCGCCGAACACCGTGAAGTCCTGGCTGAACACGAACACCAGGCGGCCGTTGATCATGCCGTAGCCGGTGACGACGCCGTCGCCGGGCACCTTGTTGTCGGCCATGCCGAAGTCGTGGCAGCGGTGCTCGACGAACATGTCCCATTCTTCGAAGGTGCCTTCGTCGAGCAGCAGTTCGATGCGTTCGCGGGCCGTCAGCTTGCCCTTGCCGTGCTGGGCGGCGATGCGTTTCTCGCCGCCGCCCAGGCGGGCGAGCGCGCGCTTGGCTTCGAGTTGTTCGAGGATGTCGTGCATGTCAGCTCACTCCGGGATGGAAGACGGGGACGAGAAGAAAAGGCGCAGCAGCGTGTGCGCGGCCGATGACGGGGCGACGCGCGCGGCGGCGACGTCCTGCGTGATGCCGGCCAGCGCCGCGTGCACGCGGGGGTGGTGCTTGAAGTCGGCGTGCAGCCGCGCGTGGATCAGGTCCCACATCCAGGCCTGGGCCTGGCGCTCGCGGCGGCGTTCGAACTCGCCGCTCGCGCGGCGTTCGTCGGCGAACTGCCGAACGCGCTGCCAGAACTCGGTGATGCCCTGCGACTTGAGCGCGCTGATCTGCATCACGCGTGCGGGCGGAACCTGGTCGGGCCGGCCGTGGAAACTGAAGACGCGCAGCGCGCTGGTGATCTGGGCTTCGGCGCGGGTCGCGGCCACCGGATCGATATCGGCCTTGTTGATGACGACGAGGTCGGCGAGCTCCATCACGCCTTTCTTGATGGCCTGCAGGTCGTCGCCGGCATTGGGCAGCTGCAGCAGCACGAACATGTCGGTCATGCTGGCGACCGCGGTCTCGCTCTGGCCGACGCCGACGRTCTCGACCAGCACCACGTCGTGGCCGGCGGCCTCGCAGACCAGCATCGCCTCGCGGGTCTTCTCGGCCACGCCGCCGAGCGTGCCCGATGACGGGCTCGGGCGGATGTAGGCGGCGTCGTGGACGGACAACTGCTCCATGCGCGTCTTGTCGCCGAGGATGGAGCCGCCGGAGACGGTGGACGACGGGTCGACCGTCAGCACCGCGACGCGGTGGCCCTGCGCGATCAGGTGCAGGCCGAAGGCCTCGATGAAGGTCGACTTGCCGACACCGGGGACGCCCGAGATGCCCAGGCGCAGCGCGCGGCCGGTGTGCGGCAGCAGGGCGTTCAGCAGCGCGTCGGCGCGCAGACGGTGGTCGGGGCGGGTGGATTCGAGCAGGGTGATGGACTTGGCGAGCGAGCGCCGCCGTGCCTGCGGATCGCGTCCAACCAAGGCTTCACACAACGCGTCGTCTCCGGCGTTCATCACAAGCCGATGGAATGCCGAAACGAGGACCGAGCGGCCGCCRCGGAACCGGCTTTGCCGGRCCGCYKGCGSCGCCCCCTTGAGGGGGAGGCGCCGAAGGCGCTTCGGGGGTGGGTCATCCAACAGCCTTGCGGATCTGCTCCAGCACATCCTTCGCACTCGCCGGGATCGGCGTGCCCGGCCCGTAGATGCCCTTCACGCCGGCCTCGTACAGGAAGTCGTAGTCCTGCCGCGGGATCACGCCGCCGACGAACACGATGATGTCGTCGGCACCCTGTGCCTTCAGCGACGCGATGATCGCCGGCACCAGCGTCTTGTGACCCGCCGCCAGCGTGCTCACGCCCACCGCATGCACGTCGTTCTCGATCGCTTGGCGCGCGCACTCCTCGGCGGTCTGGAACAGCGGCCCCATGTCGACGTCGAAGCCCAGGTCGGCGAACGCCGTCGCCACCACCTTCGCGCCACGGTCGTGCCCGTCCTGCCCGAGCTTGGCGATCATCACGCGCGGGCGCCGGCCCTGCGCCTGCGCGAACTCGGCGATCTCCTGCTGGAGCTTCGCCCACCCTTCGGCACTGTCGTAAGCGGCTGCATACACACCGGTCACCTTTTGCGTATCGGCGCGATGGCGCCCCCACACCTTCTCGAGCGCATCGCTCACCTCGCCCAYCGTCGCGCGGGCCCGGATCGCATCGATGGTCAACGCGAGCAGGTTGCCCTCGCCGCCGGCCGCACAGGCCACCAGGGCCGCCAGTGTGCGCTCGACCGCCGCCGCATCGCGCGCCGCGCGCACCTGCTTCAGCCGCTTCAGCTGGTTCTCGCGCACCGCATGGTTGTCGATGTCGAGGATGTCGATCGGGTCTTCCTGCTTCAGCTTGTACTTGTTGACGCCGACGATCACGTCCTTGCCCGAATCGATGCGCGCCTGCTTCTCGGCCGCGCTCGCCTCGATCTTCAGCTTGGCCCAGCCGCTGTCGACGGCCTTCACCATGCCGCCCATCGCGTCCACTTCCTCGATCAGCGCCCAGGCCGCATCGGCCATGTCCTGCGTCAGCTTCTCCATCATGTAGCTGCCGGCCCACGGGTCGACCACGCTGGTGATGTGCGTCTCTTCCTGGATGATCAGCTGCGTGTTGCGCGCGATGCGGGCGCTGAAATCGGTGGGCAGCGCGATGGCTTCATCGAGCGCGTTGGTGTGCAGGCTCTGCGTGCCGCCGAACACCGCCGCCATCGCCTCGACCGTCGTGCGCACCACGTTGTTGTACGGGTCCTGCTCGGTCAGGCTCCAGCCCGAGGTCTGGCAGTGCGTGCGCAGCATCAGGCTCTTCGGGTTCTTCGCGCCGAAGCCGCTCATGATCCGCCACCACAGCAGCCGCGCGGCGCGCATCTTCGCGACTTCCAGGTAGAAGTTCATCCCGACCGCCCAGAAGAAGCTGAGCCGCCCGGCGAACTCGTCGACGTCCAGCCCCTTGGCCAGCGCCGTCTTCACGTACTCCTTGCCGTCGGCCAGCGTGAAGGCGAGCTCCAGCGCCTGGTTCGCGCCCGCTTCCTGCATGTGGTAGCCGCTGATGCTGATCGAGTTGAACTTCGGCATCTGCTTCGCGGTGTACGCGATGATGTCGCCGATCACCCGCATGCTCGGCTCGGGCGGGAAGATGTAGGTGTTGCGGACCATGAACTCCTTGAGGATGTCGTTCTGGATGGTMCCGCTCAGCTGGTCCTGCGGCACGCCCTGCTCCTCGGCCGCCACCACGTAGCCGGCCAGTACCGGCAGCACCGCGCCGTTCATCGTCATCGACACCGACACCTTGTCGAGCGGGATGCCGTCGAACAGGATCTTCATGTCCTCGACGCTGTCGATCGCGACGCCCGCCTTGCCGACGTCGCCGGTCACGCGCGGGTGGTCGCTGTCATAGCCGCGGTGCGTGGCCAGGTCGAACGCGACGCTGACACCCTGCGCGCCGGCATCGAGCGCCTTGCGGTAGAACGCGTTCGAGGCTTCGGCGGTGGAGAAGCCGGCGTACTGGCGGATGGTCCACGGCCGCACCGCGTACATCGTCGCCTGCGGGCCGCGCACGAACGGCGCGAAGCCGGGCAGCGTGTCGGTGTACGGCAGGCCGCGGGTGTCGGCCGCGGTGTACAGCGGCTTCACGCGGATGCCCTCGGGCGTCACCCAGTCGAGCGCGTCGACACGCCCGCCGGGCGCGGATTTCGCGGCGGCCTTCTGCCATGCGGGCAGCGCCTCGGAAGTCAGCAACGCATCCTTGTCATCCGTTTTTTTCTGGTCCGACATGAGCCCGCTCCGCTGGACGACCCGGCAGGCGTCATCCATAATTCAAAATTGAATTATATGTCCAAGGTTTCCACCGTCCCCGCTGGTAAATCGCCGGCCGCCGCCCGGCTGCCGGCCACCCAGGCGCTCTACGTGCAGGTCGCCGAGCGGCTGCGTGCGCGCATCATGGCCCACACGCTGGCGCCCGGCAGCTGGATCGACGAGCAAGCCCTGACCGCCGAGTACGGCATCAGCCGCACCCCGCTGCGCGAGGCGCTGAAGGTGCTGGCCGCCGAAGGGCTGGTGACGATGAAGCTGCGCCGCGGCGCCTACGTCACCGAGGTGTCCGAGCGCGACCTGGCCGAGGTCTTCCACCTGCTGGCGCTGCTCGAGAGCGATGCCGCTGCGGCGGCCGCCACGCGGGCCACCGACGCGCAGCTGGCCGAGTTGCAGGCGCTGCACCAGGCGTTGGAAGACAGCGTGGCCGACCGCGATGCGTTCTTCCGCGCCAACGAGCAGTTCCACATGCGGCTGCTGGAGATCGCCGACAACCGCTGGCGCCACCAGCTGGTCACCGACCTGCGCAAGGTGATGAAGCTGAACCGGCACMACTCGCTGTTCAAGCAGGGGCGGCTCGATGCGTCGCTGAAGGAGCACCGCAGGATCATGGCCGCGCTGAAGGCGCGCGACGGCACCAAGGTGCAGCTGCTGATGCAGCAGCACCTGACGAATGGACGGGACGCCGCGATGCCGGCCTGACACGAAACCCGGTGCGGCGCGCGGCGACAATCGTGCCCATGACACGCTCCCGACCACTGATCAGCCTGATCGCCGCCGTCGCCCGGCACGGCGCGATCGGCAAGGGCAACGCCCTGCTCTGCCACATCTCCGAGGACCTGAAGTTCTTCAAGCGCACCACGCTCGGCGCGCCGGTGCTGATGGGCCGCAAGACCTGGGATTCGATCGGCCGCCCGCTGCCGGGCCGCCGCAACATCGTGATCACGCGCCAGCCAGGCTGGCAGGCCACCGGCGCCGAGCGCGCCGGCTCGCTGGCCGAGGCGATCGCGCTGGCCGGCGACGTGCCGAAGGCCTTCGTGATCGGCGGCGCCCAGATCTACCGCGAGGCGCTGCCGCTGGTCGACGAGCTGGTGCTGACCGAGCTCGATGCCGAGTTCGACGCCGACACGTTCTTCCCCGACTGGGACCGCGCGCAGTTCGACGCGGACCCCGGCGACTTCCAGACCAGCCCGGATGGCATCCGCTACCGCTGGGTCACGTACTCACGCAAACAACCGCAACTTTGACGACACGAGGAGGATGACATGTCCGAACACGGTTTCCACGTCCACGGCCCGCACGACCACGAACTGGAGCATGCGGCCCAGCACAACCCCGACGGCCACGCCGGCCAGCTGGCGGTGATCACCGCGATCCTCGCGACGCTCGGTGCGATCTTCTCGTACATGGGCGGCGCGACGCAGGCCAACGCGGGGCTCTACAAGAACGACGCGGCGATCAAGAAGACCGAGGCGTCGAACCAGTGGAACTACTACCAGGCCAAGAGCAGCAAGCAGAACCTGGCCGAGCTGGCGGTCGAACTGGCGCCCGAGGGCCGGCGCGCGTTCTACACCGAGGAGATCAAGCGCTACAAGACCGAGAAGGCCGAGATCATGACGGCGGCCAAGAAGCTGGAAGATGAATCGACCGCCTTCGACAAGCGCAGCGAGGAGCAGATGCACCAGCACCACCGCTGGGCACAGGCCACCAC
>NZ_JBFUCB010000336.1:0-6522 GCF_056405435.1 Rhizobacter sp. P1_G5
GCGACGAGGTGGTCGCCGTGGTGCCGGTGTGGCCGAACATCACCGCGCAGCCGGCGATCCTCGGGGCCGACGTGAAGCGCGTGTCGCTGCAGGTGCACGACGGCGCCTGGCAGCTCGACCTCGAGCGCCTGCTGGCCGCGATCACCCCGCGCACCCGGCTGCTGCTGGTCAACGCGCCGAACAACCCGACCGGCTGGACGATGACCCGCGCCGAGCAGCAGGCCGTGCTCGACCACTGCCGCCGCACCGGCACCTGGATCGTCGCCGACGAGGTCTACGAGCGGCTGTACTACGAGCCGGATCCCGTCTCTGGGTCAAGCCATGCGGCGCCGAGCTTCCTCGACATCGCCGACGCGGACGACCGGCTGGTGGTGACGCACAGCTTCTCGAAGAGCTTCCTGATGACCGGCTGGCGGCTCGGTTCGCTGGTCGTGCCGGCGGCGCTGACGGCCGACATCGGCAAGCTGATCGAGTTCAACACCTCGTGCGCGCCGGTGTTCGTGCAGCAGGCCGGCATCGCCKCGCTGCAGGGCGCCGAGGCCTTCGTGCCGGGGCTGATCGGCCGGCTGAAGGCCTGCCGCGACACACTGGTGCCGCGCCTGCAGGCGCTGCCGGGGGTCACGCTCGCGATGCCGGCGGGCGGCATGTACGCCTTCTTCCGCGTCGACGGCGAGGACGATTCGCTGGCGCTGGCCAAGCGGCTGGTCACCGGCGTCGGGCTGGGCCTGGCGCCCGGCGCAGCCTTCGGCGACGAGGCAGAAGGCTGGCTGCGCTGGTGCTTCGCGTCGCGCGACCCGGCGCGGCTGGTGGACGGGGTGGAGCGGCTGAAACGCGCGTTGGGGCTATAATCGACAGGCTTTGCGTCCTGATCCCATCAGGT
Organism: Rhizobacter sp. P1_G5; assembly: GCF_056405435.1. Lineage (NCBI taxonomy): Bacteria > Pseudomonadati > Pseudomonadota > Betaproteobacteria > Burkholderiales > Sphaerotilaceae > Rhizobacter > Rhizobacter sp. P1_G5. The sequence continues at coordinate 881 of NZ_JBFUCB010000336.1, forward strand.
GTGAAGCAAGTCGCACGGCGCGGGTCAGTTTCACCCGTGACCGCAAGTAGCAACCTCCCGCCCACGAAAAGGCTGACAAGCCAGAGGGCAGGAACATCAGGAAACTGACATGTCCGTCGCAGATCTGAACAAGGCCGAGATCGTCAAGGCCAATGCCCGCAGCGCCAACGACACCGGCTCCCCCGAAGTGCAAGTGGCCCTGCTGACCGCTCGCATCAACGAGCTGACCCCCCACTTCAAGCTGCACCTGAAAGACCACCACGGTCGCCGCGGCCTGCTGAAGATGGTCAACACCCGCAAGAGCCTGCTGGCCTACCTGCGCAAGACCGATGCCGACCGCTACACCGCGCTGATCCAGAAGCTGGGTCTGCGCAAGTAATCCGCGAATGAAAGCCGAGAGCCTGTCTGGATCCTCCAGCACAGGCTCTTTGCGCTTTTGGAGCTGAGCACCCACAGATGACGATGTGTCATTCCACCAGCGTTCGAACGGATGAGCGCCGCTGGAATGGCATCGCGCCAGGTTGCCGCAGTTCCGGGTCCAAGGGCGCCGCCCTCACGAGGCGCTGACAACAAACCGGAGAAATGACATGAGCATGTTCAACAAAGTCACCAAGACCTTCCAATGGGGCCAGCACACGGTCACGCTGGAAACCGGCGAGATCGCCCGCCAGTCGAGCGGTGCCGTGCTGGTCAACATCGAAGACACCGTGATCCTCGCCACCGTGGTCGGTGCGAAGAGCGCGAAGCCGGGCCAGGATTTCTTCCCGCTGACGGTCGACTACATCGAGAAGACCTATGCCGCCGGCAAGATCCCCGGCAGCTTCTTCAAGCGTGAAGGCCGCCCGAGCGAACTCGAGACGCTGACCTCGCGCCTGATCGACCGCCCGCTGCGCCCGCTGTTCCCCGAAGGCTTCTACAACGAAGTCCAGGTCGTCATCCACGTGCTGTCGCTGAACCCGGAAGTCTCGGCCGACATCGCCGCGCTGATCGGCTCGAGCGCCGCGCTCGCGATCTCGGGCATCCCGTTCAACGGCCCGATCGGTGCCGCACGCGTCGGCTACGTCAACGGCCAGTACGTGCTGAACCCGGGCAAGACCCAGCTGCTCGACTCGCAGATGGACCTGGTCGTCGCGGGCACCGAAGCCGCCGTGCTGATGGTCGAATCCGAAGCCCAGCAGCTGAGCGAAGAAGTGATGCTCGGCGGCGTGGTGTTCGGCCACGACCAGAGCAAGATCGCCATCGCCGCGATCAACGAGCTGGTGCGTGACGCCGGCAAGCCGGCCTGGGACTGGGCCGCGCCCGCCAAGGACGAGGCCTTCATCGGCAAGGTCACCGGCCTGGCCGAAGAGAAGCTGCGCGCTGCCTACCAGATCCGCTCGAAGCAGGCCCGCACGCAGGCCACGCGCGAAGCCACCGCTTCGGTGCTGGCCGCGCTGACCGCCGAAGGTGTCGAGTTCGACAAGGTCAAGGTCGACAACGTGCTGTTCGACATCGAGGCGCGCATCGTGCGCAGCCAGATCCTGCAGGGCGAACCCCGCATCGACGGCCGCGACACCCGCACCGTGCGCGCGATCGAGATCCGCAACGGCGTGCTGCCGCGCGTGCACGGCTCGGCGCTGTTCACCCGCGGCGAGACGCAGGCGCTGGTCGCCGCGACGCTCGGCACCGACCGCGATTCGCAGAAGATCGACGCGCTCGCCGGCGAGTTCAGCGAGCACTTCATGCTGCACTACAACATGCCCCCGTTCGCCACCGGCGAAACCGGCCGCGTCGGCACGCCGAAGCGCCGCGAGATCGGCCACGGCCGCCTCGCCAAGCGCGCGCTGGTCGCAGTGCTGCCGGACCGCGTCGAGTTCCCGTACTCGATGCGCGTGGTCTCGGAGATCACCGAGTCGAACGGCTCGTCGTCGATGGCCTCGGTGTGCGGCGGCTGCCTCGCGCTGATGGACGCCGGCGTGCCGCTGAAGGCGCACGTCGCCGGCATCGCGATGGGCCTGATCAAGGACGRCAACCGCTTCGCCGTGCTGACCGACATCCTCGGCGATGAAGATCACCTGGGCGACATGGACTTCAAGGTGGCCGGCACGACCGCCGGCGTGACCGCGCTGCAGATGGACATCAAGATCCAGGGCATCACGAAGGAGATCATGCAGGTCGCGCTGGCGCAGGCCAAGGAAGCCCGCCTGCACATCCTCGGCAAGATGACCGAGGCGATGGGCGAAGCGAAGACCGAGGTCTCGCAGTTCGCACCGCGCCTGTACACGATGAAGATCAACCCGGAGAAGATCCGTGACGTGATCGGCAAGGGCGGCGCGACCATCCGTGCGCTGACCGAAGAGACCGGCACCACGATCGACATCGGCGAAGACGGCACCATCACGATCGCGTCGGCCGACTCCGACAAGGCCGCCTACGCGAAGAAGCGCATCGAGGAGATCACCGCCGAAGTCGAGGTGGGCAAGGTCTACGARGGCCCGRTCACCAAGMTSCTGGASTTCGGTGCRCTGGTCAACCTGCTGCCSGGCAAGGACGGCCTGCTGCACATCAGCCAGATCGCGCACCAGCGCGTCGAGAAGGTCACCGACTTCCTGAAGGAAGGCCAGATCGTCAAGGTCAAGGTGCTCGAGACCGACGAGAAGGGCCGCGTCAAGCTGTCGATGAAGGCCCTGATCGACCGCGACCAGGCGCCTGCGCAGGAGTGATGACCGGCCGCGCGGCCGCTGCGTCTCGACGCGGTGGCCGTGTGGTGGCGTCCTGCCCACCGAGCTTCCGATGAAAGCCATCGCGATCACCACCCCCGGCGCGCCTGACGTGCTGCGCGCCATCGAGCGCGCGGCGCCCGTGCCGGCTGCCGGCGAACTGCTGATCCGCGTCGGCGCATCGGGCGTCAACCGTCCCGACGTGCTGCAACGCAAGGGCCTGTACCCGGTGCCGCCGGGCGCGTCCGACCTGCCGGGGCTGGAGGTCGCGGGCGAGGTGATCGGTGGCGATGCAGCGGCGCTGGCTGCCGCCGGCATCTCCATCGGCGACCGCGTGTGCGCGCTGGTGGCCGGTGGCGGCTATGCCGAGTTGTGCGTTGCGCCGGTGGGCCAGTGCCTGCCGGTGCCGCAAGGCTTCAGCGACATCGAGGCCGCGAGCCTGCCCGAGACCTTCTTCACCGTCTGGTCCAACGTGTTCGAGCGCGCCCGCCTGCAACCGGGCGAGACGCTGCTGGTGCAGGGCGGCACGAGCGGCATCGGCGTCACCGCGATCCAGCTGGCCAAGGCCTTCGGTGCGCGCGTGATCGCGACCGCCGGCAGCGACGACAAGTGCGCCGCCTGCGTGTCGCTCGGCGCCGACCATGCGATCAACTACCGCACGCACGACTTCGTCGCCGAAGTGAAGCGGGTCACCGACGGCCGCGGTGCCGACGTGATCCTCGACATGGTGGCCGGCGACTACATCGCACGCGAGCTGCAGTGTCTGGCCGACGACGGCCGCATCGCGCTGATCGCGGTGCAGGGCGGCACGACGGCGCAGATCGATGCTGGCGCCGTGCTGCGCCGGCGGCTGACCATCACCGGCTCGACGCTGCGTCCGCGCTCCGTCGCGTTCAAGACCGCGATCGCGAAGGCGCTGCAGCAGCAGGTGTGGCCGTGGCTCGACGCCGGCCGCGTGAAGCCGGTGATCCACCAGGTGTTCCCGGCGGCGCAGGCGGCCGAGGCCCACGCGCTGATGGAATCGAACCAGCACATCGGCAAGCTGGTGCTCACATGGTGAGTACACAACTGAGCACTGCACAAGGAGCTTCGGGCATGCGTCGCAAACTCGTCGTCGGCAACTGGAAGATGAACGGCAGCCGCGTGGCCAATGCCGAACTGCTGGCCGCCCTGGTGGCGGCCGGCCCCTTCGATGCCGACGTGGCGGTGTGCGCGCCGTTCCCGTACCTGGGCGAGGTCGCGCTGTCGCTTCAAGGCCAACGCCTGGCCTGGGGCGCGCAGGATTGTTCAAGGAACGAGAGCGGTGCCTACACCGGCGAGGTGTCGGCATCGATGCTGGCCGAGTTCGGCTGCCGCTACGTGATCGTCGGGCACTCGGAGCGGCGTGCGCTGCATGCCGAATCCGACCAGTTGGTGGCCGACAAGGCGAAGGCGGCGCTGGCCCACAAGCTGACGCCGATCGTCTGCGTCGGCGAGACGCTGGCCGAACGCGAGGCCGGGCAGACCGATGCGGTGGTCAAGCGCCAGCTGTCGGCGGTGATCCACACGCTCGCGCACTGCATCTCGCAGGTCGTCGTGGCCTACGAGCCGGTGTGGGCGATCGGCACCGGCAAGACCGCGTCGCCCGAGCAGGCGCAGGCGGTGCATGCGCTGCTGCGCGCGCAGTTGCACGCGGCGACGCAGAAATCCGATGAGATGTTGTTGTTGTACGGCGGGAGTGTGAAAGCCGACAACGCCGCCAGCCTGTTTGCCCAAGTCGACATCGACGGCGGGCTGATCGGCGGGGCGTCACTGAAGGCCGCGGATTTCGCGGCCATATGCAAAGCCGCGGCCTGACCCGCGGACCCTGATTTTTCTGGAGCAAGAACAATGCAAGTGCTGTTGAATTTCGTCGTCGTCATCCAGATGCTGGCGGCCCTGGTCATGATCGGCCTGGTGCTGGTGCAGCATGGCAAGGGGGCTGACATGGGCGCCTCGTTCGGCAGCGGCTCGTCGGGCAGCCTGTTCGGTGCGACCGGCAGCGCGAACTTCCTGTCGCGTTCGACGGCGGTGTGCGCTGCCGTCTTCTTCGTCTGCACGCTGACGCTCGCGTACTTCTCGCACGAGCGCGCGAGCGCGGCGCCGGCGTCGGGCTCGACCATCCTGGATCGCGCGCCCGGCATCGCTGCAAGCGCGCCCGCCGGTGGGGCTTCGGGCGCTGCCGCGATCCCGGCCGATGGCGCTTCGGCCGTCATCGTTCCGGCCGCGCCGGTGCAGGCCGCGTCGGGCGCGGGCGCGATCCCGACCAAGTGATCGGCGGGTGATCGGGGTCAAGGACCTGCCCGGGTATCCGACTGTCGTGCTGCACTGCGGTGCACAGCGCGTAAACCCGAGGTCTTTGAGGTTAGAATTTACGGCTGTTCGGTAAGCCAGTCCTCATGCCAACCGAACAGCGATTTTGAGTGCAGCCGTCGTGGTGAAATTGGTAGACACGCTATCTTGAGGGGGTAGTGGCGAAAGCTGTGCGAGTTCGAGTCTCGCCGACGGCACCAGATCTTTGAACGAGGCACTTACCCAGTGCCTCGTTTGTTTCAAGACCGCTCAAACCACACCATGAACCTCGCTCCCTACCTGCCCGTCATCCTGTTCATCMTGGTCGGCGTAGGGGTAGGCGTAGCGCCTCAGGTGCTCGGTTTCCTGCTGGGTCCGCACAAGCCGGACGCCGCGAAGAATTCCCCCTACGAATGCGGCTTCGAGGCCTTCGAGGACGCGCGCATGAAGTTCGACGTGCGCTACTACCTCGTCGCGATCCTCTTCATCCTGTTCGACCTGGAAATCGCGTTCCTCTTCCCGTGGGCGGTGTCGCTCAAGGAAATCGGCCCTGCGGGGTTCTGGTCGATGATGGTTTTCCTCGGCATCCTCGTCGTCGGCTTCGCCTACGAATGGAAAAAGGGCGCCCTGGAC
>NZ_JBFUCB010000337.1:0-6502 GCF_056405435.1 Rhizobacter sp. P1_G5
ACCCAGGCCAACGGCATCGACCGGCCCAGCGGGCTGCTCGGCGACGCGTGCCAGACCAGCGCCGCGGCATCGCGTTCGACCTCGCGCAGGCCGCGCGCCGCTGCTGCCGCCGCGTAGTCGCCGTAGCAGGGGCGCGGGATGAACACGCCGGCACTCGGCTTGCCGAGCGCGATGGCGGTGCTGATGCGGGCGATGAACTCGCTGGCGCTGGCCGCGATCACGATGCGGCCGGAGGTGACGCCGTGGTGTGCGGCCAGTGCCGCACGCAGGTCGGTGTACGACGGGTCCGGGTAGCGGCTCGCGTCGACCGCCTCCCACGCGAGCGGCGCGGGGCCGCAGGCGTTCGCGTTGGTCGAGAAATCCCAGTGGGGAATGCCCCGGGCGTCCGGCCCGCCATGCACCACGTCAGACGCTCCTCGCCAGCAGCGCGATGGCCGCCGTGGCCACCGAGGCCCAGGCGGCAATGCCGGCATACCGCAGGGCCACTCGCACATCGGCCGCACGCGGCACCCTCGCCCGCGCGTTCAGCGTGTACACGCCCGGCTTGCCGAGCCGCACCCCCAGCCGCAGCGCCATCGCGCCCATCGGCCAGCCGCCGTTCGGCGACGGGGTTCGCAGCGATTGGCCGTACAGCCGGCGCCAGTCGACCCGCCGCAAAGGCGGATGCAGCAGCACGGCCGTGATGCGCGCGGGCAGCCACGACAGCACGTCGTCCGCSCGCGCCGCCCACTTGCCGGCCCACTCCCACTCGCCGCGGTAGCCCCACATCGCGTCCGCCGTGTTGGCGAAGCGGTAGACCAGTGCCCCCGGCAGGCCGGCCACCGCGAACCAGAACAGCGGCGCCACCAGCGAATCGTTCAGGTTCTCGGCCAGCGTCTCGATCGCGGTCTCGCGGATGGCGGCTTCGTCGAGCGCCGAGGTGTCGCGGCTGACCACGCGCGAGAGTTGCAGCCGCCCTGCTTCCAGGCCCTGCCCCAATGAACGTTCGATCGCCACCACCTCGTCGCGCAGCATGCGCCATGCGAAGCAGGGCTTCAGCAGCAGCGCCAGCAGCGGCACCGACGCCCACCACGGCCACGCCGACACTTCGCGCTGCAGCAGCCAGCCGGCCATCGCGATCGCGCTTGCGCCGACGCACCACGCGAGCGCCCCGCCGACGAAGGCCGGCCACGGCGACCCGCGCCGCAGCACGCGGCCCACCGGCCCCAGCACGTGCCCCAGCCACGCCACCGGGTGCAGCGCATTGCGCGGCTCGCCGAAGCAGGCGTCCCACGTCCAGGCCAGCAGCAGCGCGGCGGCGAGCATCAATCCTCGATGCCGCGCTGTGCCGGCACGCCAGCCTTGTAGTGGTGCTTCACCAGCGTCATCTCGGTGACGGTGTCGGCCAGCTCGACGAGCTCGGCCGGTGCGCCGCGCCCGGTCAGCACCACATGCACATGAGGCGGCCGCTCGCGCAGGCAGGCCAGCACCGCATCGAGCGGCAGCCAGCCGTAGCGCAGCGGGTACATCACCTCGTCGAGCACGACGAGGAAGTGTTCACCGGCCCGGATCGTCGCCTCGGCGCGCGCCCAGCCGTCCTTCGCGAGCTGCGCCGAGTGCTCGAGGTCGCGGCTCTTCCAGCTGAAGCCGTCGCCCAGTCCTTCGATCGGCACGCCGAGCTGCTCGAACACCCGGTGCTCGCCGAAGCGGGCCGACGGCACCTTCATGAACTGGTAGACCTTCACCGCCTTGCCGCGCCCATGCGCCCGCAAGGCCAGGCCAAAGGCCGCTGTGCTCTTGCCCTTGCCGTCGCCGGTGTGGACGATCACCAGCCCGCGGCGCTCGCCGTCGGGTTTCTCGCTGCGCCGCTCGGTCGGCGGGGTTTCGATCTGCATCTCAGTCGTCCAGGTTCGGAAGGGTCAGGAAGCGCGCACCGACGCGCTGCACCCGCAGCGCGTGGTCGAACACCGATTCGAGCGCGGCATGCACCAGCGGGTCGTCGTGCGCGCCCTCGGCCGCGATGCGCCCGTGCTGCATCACGACGAGTCGGTCCGCCTGCAGCGCGAGCGACAGGTCGTGCAGCACGCTGACGACCCTCTGCGTGCGCGCCAGGCGCTGGAACAGCCGCACCAGCGCCACTTGGTGCGGCGGGTCGAGGTGGGTGGTCGGCTCGTCGAGCAGCAGCACCCCTGCCTGCACCGCCAGCGCGCGGGCGATCAACGCACGCTGGCGCTCGCCGCCGGACAGCCCGTGCAGCTGCCGGTGCTGCCACGCGCTGCATTCGGTCGCGGCCATCGCGGCATCGACGATCGCCTCGTCGTCCGGCCCCGGCGGCGTGAACAGCCCCAGGTGCGGCAGGCGGCCCAGGTGCACCACGTCGCGCACCGTCAGCTCGCCGCGCGCCTCGCCCTGCTGCGCCAGCCACGCGAGGCGTTGGGCGCGCTCGCGCGCCGGCCAGCCGGCAATCGGCCGGCCTTGCAAGGTCACGGTGCCGGCGGCCGGCGGCAGCAAGCCGGCCAGCACCCGCAGCAGCGTCGACTTGCCGACGCCGTTCGGCCCGACGATCGCCGTCCACCCCGGCTGCAACGCGAGCGACACATCGTTGAGCACCGGCATACCGCCCAACGACACGCGCACGCCCTCGCACATCAGCGCGCTCATTCGATCCCCCGCCGGTGCAGCAACCACAGCAGGTAGCCGCCGCCGAGCAACGCGGTCAGCACGCCGACCGGCAGCTCCTGCGGCGCGATCAGCAGGCGCGCCAGCACGTCGGCCGCGAGCAGCAAGGTGCCGCCCATCAACGCGCTGACGACCAGCAGGTAGCCCTGCGCCGACGGCGCGAAGCGCCGCACCAGGTGCGGTGCGACCAGGCCGACGAACGCGATCAGCCCCGATTGCGCCACCGCGAGCCCGGTCGCCAGCGCCAGCACGACCACCAGCACCAGCCGCAGCTTCGACAGGTCGAGCCCCAGGCTCAGCGCGCTGTCGATGCCGAGCGTCAGCGCATCGAGCGCGCGCGCCAGCCGCCAGGCGAGCGGCACGCAGACCAGCGCGCCGGCCCCCAGCAGCAGCACGCTGTCCCAGCCGAGGAACGAGGTACTGCCGAGCATGAACCACTGCTTGCCGCGCAGCGCATCCGGCGCGACCGTGGTGACGAGGTCACTGGCCGCACCCAGCACCACGCCGACGACGACACCCGCCAGCAGCAGCCGCGTCGTGTGCTGCGCGCCACGCGACAGCAGCAGCGTCAGCAGCACGCCGCCGAGCGCGCCGACGAACGCGCCCAGCACCAGCCCGGCCCGCGACAGCAAGTCTGCTGTCCCCAGGCTGATGTAGTGCCCGGCCAGCGCCTGCGCGGCCAGCCCGAGCACCACCGCGAGCGTCGCGCCCGATGCGGCACCCAGCAGGTAGGGATCGGCCAGCGGATTGCGGAACAGCCCCTGCGCCACCGCGCCGGCCAGGCCGAGCAAGACGCCGACCAGCCACGCCCCCAGCGTGCGCGGCGCGCGGATCTGGCCGACGATCAGCGCCGCGTCCGGCCCCCACAGCGACGGCAGCGACCAGCCCTCGCTGCCGGCCGCGAGCCCGGCGACGAGCAGCAGCGCGGTCAGCACCAGCATCGCGACGACCAGGCGCCGTCGCAGGCGGAGCGCAAGTCCGTTCACGTCAGCGCGGCTCCGGGAGGCCGGCGACACAGCCGGCGAGCTGCAAGGCCGCCTCGCCCATGCGCGGCCCCGGGCGGATCAGCACTTCGTACGACGCCGGATCGAAGCCGCAGCTGCGCCCGCCCTGCACCGCCCGCAGCGCGGCCCAGCCCGGGCGCGCCGGCATCTCGGCCACGTTGCGCTGCGCACCGATCAGGATGTCGGGCTGCGCCTTCAGCACGTACTCCGGGTTCAGCTTCGGGAACGGCCCGAGCTCGGGCGTGACGATGTTGCCGAGGCCGAGCCGCGTCAGCGTCTCGCCGATGAACGAGCTGCTGCCCGCCGCGTACGGCGACGCATCGACCTCGAAATACACCCGCTGCCCGCGCACCTTGGCCGGCACGCGCGCCGCGGCCTCGGCCATCTCGCGCTGGATGCGCGCCCACACCGGCGCGGCGCGCTCCGGCGTGCCGAGCAGCTGCGCGATCGTCGCGAGGCTGCGCTGCACGTCGGCATGCGTCTTCGATTCGACGACGACGACGTGCACGCCGAGCTGCTCGAGCCGCTCGATGATGCGCGCCGAGGTGGCGGCCAGCACCACGTCGGGCTTCAGCGCGACGATGCGCTCGACCTGCGCGTCGTCGATGCCGCCCAGCTTGGGCAGCGCCAGCACCTCGGCCGGCGAGTTGGAATAGCGGTCGGTGCCGACCAGCCGCGCGCAGCCGCCGAGCGCGCACACGCTCTCGGTCAGCGAGGGCAGCAGGCTGATCACGCGCTGCGGCGGGGCCGCCAGCGTCAGCGTGCGGCCGCGGTCGTCCTTCAGCGTGAGTGGGGCCGCGGTGGCAGCCAGCCCGGTCGCGGCCAGCAGCGCCATCGCCAGCACCTGCTTCAGGAGGGTGTGCATCGTCATCGTGTCTGCGCCTTCACGGCCAGTTCCAGCCCGGCCACCATCAGCGTCACGCGCGCGCAGTGCGTGGCAACCGCCTGGTGCAGCCGCCCCAGTTCGTCGACGAAGTGTCGCGCCTCGCGTGTCATCGGCGACAGGCCGAGGCCGATCTCGTTCGACACCAGCACGACCGGGCCGGCGGCCGCCGCCAATGCGTCCAGCATCGCTTGCGACGCGGCCTGCCAGCGCTCGTGCGGCTGGTCCAGCGGCTCCATGGGCATCAGCCAGTTCGTCGTCCACAGCGTCAGGCAGTCGATCACCAGCAGCCGCTGCGGGTGCGCGTATTGCACGATGCCGAGCGCGAGGTCGCGCGGCACCTCGTGCGTGACCATCGCCGGCACGCGCTCGGCGCGGTCGCGGCGGTGCTGTGCGATGCGCTCGCGCATCTCGCCGTCGCCGGGCAGCGCGGTGGCGAGCAGCGCTGCCTCATGCCCCGGCGTCGCGAGCCAGGCGATCGCACGCGATTCGGCGCAGCGCGACTTGCCGCTGCGCTGGCCGCCGAGGATCAGTTCATGGCTCGCCATCGAACTCGATCAGAACTGGATGCGGATGGAGCCGGTGAAGGCCCGGCCGTCTTCCGGGTAGATCGAGCTGGTCGCGCCGTTCACGCAGCGGAAGGCCAGCGTGTAGTACTTCTTGTCGGTCGCGTTGGTCACGCCGAGCGCGAATTCCAGCATCTGCCATTGGTACGCGTAGCGCAGGTCCAGCGTCGTGTGGGCCGGCATCGTGCAGGCGTTCTCGAAGTCCGGCGTCTGCGACGACACGTAGTTCACGCCGGCGTCGACGCGGTGCCCCTCGGCGAACGCCCAGTCGCCGCGCAAGGCCAGCGTGGTCTTCGCGGTCAGCGGCACGTCCTTGCCGTCGTTGCGGCCGGCCGTGAAGCGCGCCTGGCGCTGAGCCGCGACCACGCGCACGTTGGCCGTGCTGCCCAGCGCCTGCGACAGCTCGGCCTCGACGCCCTGGCGGCGCGTCGGCTCGAAGTTGACGTTGGCGCCAAAGAAGGGGCCGTTCGGCTCGTTCGGGTCGTAGCCGATCTCGTCGGTCAGCTTGCTGCGGTAGGCGCGCACTTCGGCGCGCGTGCCACCGGCCTGCCAGCGCAGGCCGAGCTCGATGTCGCGCGAGGTCTGCGGGCGCAGCTCGCCGACGGTGAAGCTGTATTCGTCGGCATTGGCCAGCCGGTAGCTGCTTCCGATCCGGCCATACACCGAGGTCGAGGTCGACAGCGGCTGCAGCAGGCCCAGCTCCCAGGCGTGCATCGTGTCGTCGATGCCCGTCGTCGTGTCGGTGCTGGTCTTCTCGATGCGCTCGCTGCGTCCGCCGACACTGACCCGCGTCCCCGCTGCGAAGGTGTAGTCGTCCTTCGCATAGAACGCGCGCGAGGTCTGGTCGGCGGACGAGCCGAAGACCGTGTCGCGCGTCCAGTCGGCATGGTCGATGCCGAAGCTCAGCGCATTGCGGCCGCCGGCCAGCGCCATCTCGTTGCGCGCACGCAGCGCGTAGTTCTTCGCGTTGATGTCGTACCCGTAGGTCGAGCTGCCACGGCTCTCCAGGTGCTTGTCTCGCCAGCCGGCATCCAGCCCGAGTTGCCAGTCGCCCAGCACCGCGGAGCCGAACAGCCCCGAGTTGCGGCTGCGGATGCCGCCATGGTCGTTCGGCTTGCTCGTCTGGCGCGGGTTGTCGGCGTACTGCGCGGCCGTCAGCGAACCCGGCAGGCCGGTTTCGAGCCGGTCCCAGCCGCTGCGGGCGCCGATCCGCACGCCGTCGGCGAGCTGCCATTGCGCAGTCGCCGAGGCACCCTCGGACTCGGAGCGGAAGTTGTCGCGGTGGTTGTCGGTCTCGCGGTGGTTGCCGGCCACGTCGAGCGAGAACTTGCCCGCCACCACGGTGCCGCTGGCGCGCGTGTCGAGCAGCGCATGGCTGCCCATCGCGCCGT
>NZ_JBFUCB010000338.1:0-6493 GCF_056405435.1 Rhizobacter sp. P1_G5
AGCATGCGCTGCACCGACTGCTTCAGCGCCTCGGGCTCGAACTGCACCGGCGTCGTGGTGGGCAGCAGCCACGGGCCCTGCGCGGTGTCGAACTCGCGGTAGCTGAGGCCGAAGGTGTCGCCGGTGAAGAAACCGCGGCTGCGCTCGTCCCAGATGCAGTGGTGGTGGCGGGCATGCCCCGGCGTGTCGATCAGCACCAGCGGCCGGCCGGCGAGCTCGACGACCATGCCGTCATGGCTCTCGACGACGCGCTGTGCCGGCACCGGCACCACCTCGCCGTAGGCCCGCGTCACCTCCTGCGCGCCATACACCGCGCGGGCGCCGTTCAGCAGCGCGAGCGGCTCGATCATGTGGCGCGCGCCGCGCGGGTGGGCCAGCAGCTTCGCGTCGGGCAGCGCCTGCATCAGCGCACCGGCGCCGCCGGCATGGTCGAGGTGCACGTGGGTGACGATGACCCAGTCGACAGCGCTGCGCTGCAGCCCGGCCGCCTCGACGGCTGCCAGCAGCCGCGGCAGCGAGTGCGTGGTGCCGGTGTCGATGAACGCGCCGCGGCCGTTCTCGACCACCAGGTAGCAGGCATCGAAGGCCGGGCGGTGGAAGCCGGTGTCGATGGTGTGGATGCCGAAAGCAGGGGTATCGACCATGATCGCCATTCTCCTACGGCGAACTCGGAACGGGCCGACAGCCGGCGCGCGCGGCGGCTCCCAGACTGGAAGCCTCATTGGTCCCTGAAGAGGAGTCCGCGATGAAACTGCTCACACGATTCACCACCCGGCGATTCACCACGCTGCTGATCGCCGGTGCGGTCTGCGGCCTCGCCGCCACCGCTGCGCACGCCCGTTCGGACGCATCGTTCATGAAGGAAGCCGCGCAGGCCGGCAACGCCGAGATCGAGGCCAGCAAGCTGGCGCAGACCAAGGCGCAACGCACCGACGTGAAGACCTTCGCGCAGACGATGATCGACGACCACACGAAGGTGGCCGACGAGCTGAAGGCGCTCGCCGCGAGCAAGAAGGTCGAGCTGCCGACCGGCCCGTCGATCACGCAGAAGGGCGAGCTGAAGCTGATCGACGCCGGCGCCGACGCGAAGTTCGACGAGCGCTATGTGAAGGCCTTCGGCGTGAAGGCGCACGAGGACGCGGTCAAGCTGTTCGAGCAGGCCGCGAAGGAAGCCCAGGATGCCGACGTGAAGGCCTTCGCGCAGAAGACCTTGCCGGGGCTGCAGCACCACCTGGAGATGGCCCGCTCGTTGTCGAGCAAGCCCTGAAGAACGTCACTGCGTGGCGACCGCTTCGACCTGGATGCGCAGCGTCACATCCATGTTGAAGTGCCAGTCCTTGCCGGCGTCGATGCCGAACTGGTCGCGCTGGATCGTCGTGATCGCGTCGGCRCCGCACATGTCGCGCTTGAGCATCGGGTGCGGGATGCACTTGAGCCAGTTCAGCTTCAGGGTCACCGGCTTGGTCACGCCATGCAGCGTCAGCTCGCCGGCCACTTCGGTCGGCACGCCGCCGACCACCTTGTCGAACTTGCCCTTGTAGGTGGCCTTCGGGAATTTCTTGACGTCGAACAGCTCCTTGCCCTGGGCCACCTTGTTCAGCGCGTCCTGCCCGAAGTCGGCACTGCCTGGCAGCACGGTGATCTCCAGGTCGCCGCTGCCGGTGGCCTTGTCGTAGTGCACCGTGCCGCTGCTCTTGTTGAACTTGCCGCGCCACACCGAGATGCCCATGTGGTCGGCCTCGAAGCTCGGGAAGGTGTGGTCGGGGTCGATCTTGTAGGTGACCGGGGCGGCGTGGGCGGTGCCGGCGATCAGCAGGCCGGCGAAGGACAGGGCAAGGCGCATGGAGGTTCTCCTGGAGGTGGGTTGAGGTGAACGGCACCGCGATTCTCGGTGCCTTCTTCCTCACGACGAACCAGGCCTCCAGGAATCGACACTCAGTCGCCCTCGATGTGCGCGCTCTTCACCACCTCGCCCCAGCGCACCAGTTCGTTGCGCGCCAGGTCACCCAATGCCGTCGGCGCCAGGTAGTCGGCCGTCGCCCCTTGTTCGGCGGCCTTCTGCTTGAAGGCCGGCGTCGCCATCACCTGCGCGATCGTGCGCGTCAGCTTGTCGACCACCGCGGCCGGCGTGCGGGCCGGTGCGAACACCGCGAACCACGAGGTCGCGTCCAGCCCGGGCAGGCCGGCTTCGGCGGCGGTCGGCACGTCGGGCAGCGACGGCAGCCGGTGCGCTCCGGTGACGGCCAGCGCGCGCAGCTTGCCCGACTGCACGAACGGGAGGAACGGTGGCGGCGTGCCGAAGCTCAGGTCGACCTGCGAGCCCAGCAGGTCCTGCAGCGCCGGGCCGGTGCCCTTGTACGGCACGTGGGTCATCTGCACGCCGGCCTGCTGCGCGAGCATCGCGCCGGTGACGTGCTGCAGCGAGCCATTGCCCGACGACGCGAAGCTCAGCTTGCCGGGGTTCTGCTTCGCATAGGCGACCAGCTCGGCCAGCGTCTTGACCGGCAGCCCGGCGCGCACGACGACCAGCTGCGGCGCGTTCAGCACATTGGCCACCGGCTGCAGGTCGCGCTGCTCCCACTGCGACTGCTTCATCAGGTGCGGCGTGATCACGTGGTAGCCGGAGTACTGCATCAGCAGCGTGTAGCCGTCGGGCTCGGCGCGCTTGACGGCCACCGCGGCGATGCCGCCGCTCGCGCCGCCGCGGTTGTCGACGACGACCGTCTGGCCGAGCGCCTTGCCCAGCGGCTCGGCCAGCATGCGCGCGGCCAGGTCGGTGGTGCCGCCGGGGGCGGTCGGCACGATCAGCGTGATCGGCTTGGAGGGATAGGGGGCGGCGGCCAGCACCGGGAGCGAGAGGGCGGCCAGCGACAGGGCGATGGCGTGCAACGTGCGGTTCATGGAATGTCTCCTGTGTCGTGATCGGGTTCAGCCGCGGGCCAGCGCGCGTGCACGCGTGGCCTCGAAGTCGGCGGGCAAGGGATGCAGGTCGAGGCGCCGGCCGGCCTTGACGACCTGGCCGGGCAGCGCGTGGCCGATCAGCGCCGGCAGGCGCGATGCGGCCGCCAGCAGCGCCGGCAGGTCGACGCCGGTGTCGTAGCCCATCAGCGCGAGCGCATGCACGATGTCCTCGCTGCAGACGTTGCCGCTCGCACCCGGCGCATACGGGCAGCCGCCCAGGCCGCCGAGCGAGGCGTCGAAGCGGTCGGCACCGGCCTCGATCGCGGCCAGCAGGTTCGCGAGGCCGAGGCCGCGCGTGTCGTGGAAGTGCACCGTCAGCGCGGTGCCCGGCCAGCGCGCGCGGAAACCCCGCACCAGCGCCTGCACCTGGGGCGGGTACGCCATGCCGGTGGTGTCGCACAGCGTCACGCCCTGCGCGCCGAGTTCGTCGACGAAGCGCTCGCACCAGTCCAGCACCGTGCCGGCCGGCACCTCGCCTTCCATCGGGCAGCCGAAGCAGCACGACAGCGAGACGTTGACGGCCACGCCGGCCTCGCGCGCCAGCGCGGCCACCTGCGACAGCGCGGCGAACGACTGCCCGCGCGTCATCCGCAGGTTGGCGAGGTTGTGGCTCTCRCTGGCCGACATCACCAGGTTCAGCTCGTCGGTGCGGGCCTCGATCGCGCGCTGCGCACCGCGCACGTTGGGCACCAGTGCGCTGTAGACGACGCCGGGCCGGCGCGCGATCTCGCGCATCACGACCTCGCCGTCGCGCAGCGCCGGGATGGCCTGCGCCGAGACGAAGGCGGTGACCTCGATCTTGGCCGCGCCGGCCTGCGACAGCGCATCGATCAGCGTGATCTTGTCTTCGGTCGGCACGAAAACGGGTTCGATCTGCAGGCCGTCGCGCATGCCCACCTCGCACAGGCGCAGGCGCCGGTCGTTGCCGTTCCAGATGCTGTTGCTCATGCCACCACCCCCCGTTCGCGCAGCGCGGCGATCTCGCCGTCGCGCAGCCCCAGTTCATGCAGCACCGCGTCGGTGTCGTCGCCGAGGCCAGGCGCCGAGCTGCGCACGCTGCCGGGGGTGGACATCAGCTTGGGCACGATGCCCGGCACCTCGAGCGTGTCGCCGGCCCGCGTGGTCTGCGCGAGCAGCATGTCGCGCGCCCGGTAGTGGGGGTCTTCGGCGATGTCCTGCGCGGTGTAGACCTTGCCGCAGGGCACGCGCGCTTCTCCCAGCACGGCCAGCACGTCGGCCACGTCGCGTGGCGCGGTCCAGGCCTCGATGGCGGCATCGAGCTCGGCCACGCGCGCCACGCGCCCGGCGTTGGCGGCGAGCCCTGCATCGTTGCCCAGCTCCTCGCGGCCGATCGCCTGCATCAATCGCTTGAAGATGCTGTCGCCGTTGCCCGCGATCAGCACCACGCCGTCGCGGCAGCGGTAGGCGTTCGACGGCGCGATGCCGGGCAGCGCGCTGCCGGCCGGCCCGCGCACCGCGCCGAACGCGCTGTACTCGGGCAGCAGGCTTTCCATCACGTTGAAGACGGCCTCGTTCAGCGCCACGTCGATCACCTGGCCGCGCCCGCCGTGGGCCTGGCGGTGGTACAGCGCGGTCAGCACGCCGATGCAGCCGTGCAGCGCGGCCAGCGTGTCGCCGAGCGAGATGCCGCAGCGCACCGGCACGCGGCCGGGCTCGCCGGTCAGGTGGCGCAGCCCGCCCATGGCTTCACCGATCGCGCCGAAGCCGGGCAGGTCGCGGTACGGCCCGGTCTGGCCGTAGCCGGAGATGCGCAGCATCACGAGACCCGGGTTCAGCGCCGACAGGGCCTCGTAGCCGAGCCCCCAGCCTTCCAGCGTGCCGGGGCGGAAGTTCTCGATCAGCACGTCGGCCTGCGCGATCAGCCGGCGTGCGATTTCCTGGCCTTCGGYGTCGCGCAGGTCGAGCGCGATCGAGCGCTTGTTGCGCGACTGCACCTGCCACCACACGGAGGTGCCGTCCTTCAGCAGGCGCCAGTTGCGCAGCGGGTYGCCGCTGCCGGGCGGTTCGATCTTGATCACGTCGGCGCCGAATTCACCGAGCGTCTTGCCGGCGAACGGGCCGGCGATCAGCTGGCCCATCTCGACGACGCGCACGCCGTGCAATGCGCCGGGGGCGGGGGAGGGTGTGTTCATCGGGCCATTGTCGAAACCGGCCCGGCGATGGGGAATGGCAAAGGCGTGCAGCGAGCTTTCGCGGTTCGCGAAAGCGGCCGCGGGTCAACCCGGATCGAGGTGGTCGATCAGCAGCCGCACGTGGCGCGACACGGCGGCCGCATCGCGCACGCCGAGCAGCAGCTTGCGGCGCGCCCAGTCGTCCGCGAGGCCGACCTGCCGCAGGTCCATCGAGCGCAGGTGCGGCAGGATCGCATCGCGCGGCAGCACGCCGATGCCGAGGCCGGCGGCCACCATGCGGCACATCGCGTCGAAGCTGCGCACGCGGATGCGCAGCCGCAGCTGGCGCCCGAGCGCCTGCGCCTCGGTGTGCAGCCGGCGCGCCAGCGAGGTGCCTTCCGAGAGGCTCACGAAATCGCAGTCCAGCAGCTCCTCGAAGCGCAGGCTGCGCCGGCGCGCCAGCGCATGCCCGCGCGGCACCACCAGCACCAGCCGGTCCTCGCGGTAGTTCATCGTGTGCAGCCCGTGCGTGGCGGTGCGGTCAGCGAAGATGCCCAGGTCGGCCCGGCCGTCGAGCACGGCCTGCACCACCGCACTGCTGTCTTCCTCTTCCAGCTCGATGCGGATGCCCGGGTTCTGCGCGACGAAGGCGGCGATGTCCGGCGGCAGGAACTGCGTGATCGCCGAGGTGTTGGCCCACAGCCGCACCACGCCGACCAGCCCGGCCGCGTGGTCGGAGAGGTCGGCCGCCAGCCGGTCGACATCGCTCAGGATGCGCTGCGCATGCTGCTGCAGCGCCTGCCCGGCGGCCGTCAGCGTGACGCCGCGGGAATGGCGTTCCAGCAGCGTGCTGCCGACAGCCGCCTCCAGGTCGGTGATGCGCTTGCTGGCCGCGCCCACCGCGAGGTGTGCGAGCGCGGCGCCCTGGCTGATGCTGCCGCTGCGCGCGACCAGGCTGAACAGCTGCAGCGAGACGAGGTCGAGGCGGTGAAGATTCATGCGATCAGCGCCTCCAGGCTCTTGCGCGTGAACGGCTTCGGCAGGAAGGCGGYCGCGTCCGGCCAGTCGGCGCGCCGTGCATGCACTTCCGGCGGCAGGCCCGAGCTCAGCACGATGCGCTGCTGCGGCCAGTCATGCGCGATGCGGTGCCACAGCGCGATGCCGTCGCCGCCCGGGCCGAGCATCACGTCCGACAGCAGCAGGTCGAACGGGCCGTGCGCCACCATGCAGGCGAGCGCGTCGTGCTCCGACGCCACTGCGGTGACGCTGGCGCCCAGGTCGTCGAGCAGCGCGGCCGCAGTGGCGCGCACGCTGTCGTCGTCCTCCACCAGCAGCACGCGGGCTGCCGCGCCGCGCGCATGCACCGCCGCGCGCGGCAGCGGGGCCGGCGCACCGGCTGT
>NZ_JBFUCB010000339.1:0-6479 GCF_056405435.1 Rhizobacter sp. P1_G5
CGGTGCCTTGCGAGCTGGTCGCCTCTGCGATGCTCATCATGACAACCACGTACATCCAGGCAATCGCGACGAGGTACATTTTTGAGGCCGCTCGGCGGCTGGTGTCGAAGCGAAGAGTGTGACCCGAAACTGACCCCAAGGCGACGGCCCGTGCGAGGCCGGCAAGGAGACCTGTGAAGAATCAAGCAGCGGTGGCCCACGACAGCGCCGACGCGTTCGGCGCGACGATCGGTGACGTTTTCAAGTCGATGAGCGGGCTGAGCCTGCCGTTGCCGGCGCTCAGCGCGCTGCAGGCCGACTACATGGCGCAGGCGAGCGCGCTGTGGAACCAGAGCATCGGCGCGGCGGCGCCGCCGAACGGTGCCACCCAGCCCGCCACCAGGCCAGAGCCGCTGGGCGACCGCCGCTTCAGCGCCGCCGCCTGGGCCGACAACCCGATGGCCTCGTTCACCGCGCGGCTGTACCTGCTGAACGCCCGCACGCTGATGGGCCTGGCCGACAGCGTCACGGGAGACGAGAAGACGCGCGAGCGCATCCGCTTCGCGGTGCAGCAGTACGTCGCGGCGGCCTCGCCGAGCAATTACCTGCCGCTCAACCCGGAGGCGCTGCAGCTCGCGCTGAAGACGCAGGGCGAGAGCATCCTGCATGGCGTGCAGCACCTGGTGCAGGATCTGCAGCAGGGCCACGTCTCGCAGACCGACGAAAGCGTGTTCGAGGTCGGCCGCAACGTCGCCACCACCGAGGGCAGCGTGGTGTTCGAGAACGAGCTGTTCCAGCTGCTCGAGTACAAGCCGCTGACGAAGACGGTGTTCGAGCGGCCGCTGCTGATGGTGCCGCCGTGCATCAACAAGTACTACATCCTCGACCTGCAGCCGGAGAACTCGCTGATCCGCCATGCGGTCGCGCAGGGCCACCGGGTGTTCGTCGTCAGCTGGCGCAATGCCGACGCGGGCCTGTCGCACCTCGGCTGGGACGACTACATCGAAGACGCGGCGATCCGCGCGATCGACGTGGTGCAGGAGATCACCGGGGCCGAGACGATCAACACACTGGGCTTCTGCGTCGGCGGCACCATCCTCGCCACGGCGCTCGCGGTGCTGGCCGCGCGCGGCCGCAAGCCCGCTGCCAGCATGACGCTGTTGACGACCTTCCTCGACTTCAGCAACACCGGCGTGCTCGACCTGTTCGTCGACGAGGCGATGGTGCAGCTGCGCGAGATGACGCTCGGCCCGGCCAGCCCGAACGGCGGCGGGCTGTTGAAGGGGCAGGAGCTGGCCTCCACCTTCAGCGCGCTGCGCCCGAACGACCTGCTGTGGAACTACGTCGTCGGCAACTACCTGAAGGGCGAGACGCCGCCGGCGTTCGACCTGCTGTACTGGAACAGCGACAGCACCAACCTGCCGGGGCCGATGTACTGCTGGTACCTGCGCAACACCTACCTCGAGAACAACCTGGTGAAGCCGGGCCGCGTGACGGTGTGCGGCGAGAAGCTCGACCTGTCGCGCGTCGACATGCCGACCTATGTGTACGGCTCGCGCGAGGACCACATCGTGCCCTGGGACGCGGCGTACCGGAACACCCAGGTGCTGAAGAAGGCGAAGACGCGCTTCGTGCTGGGGGCGTCCGGCCACATCGCCGGCGTGATCAACCCGCCGGCCAAGAAGAAGCGCAGCCACTGGATCGGACCGGCCCAGGGGTCGCAGCCGGCCAGCGCCGACGCGTGGCTCGCAGCCGCGCAGGAGCACTCCGGCAGCTGGTGGACCGACTGGGACGCCTGGCTGGCTGGCCACGCCGGCAAGCAGCTGCCGGCCCCGAAAAACCCTGGCAGCCGCAGGCACAAGCCGATCGAGCCGGCGCCCGGGCGCTATGTGAAGCAAAAAGCCTGATGTCGATGACTCCGGCTTGACCCCGCGCCCGCAGCGCACCACATTCCGTTCAACATCCCCGTCAACAGGAGACTCCCATGTCCGACATCGTCATCGTCGCCGCCACCCGTACCGCCGTCGGCAAGTTCGGTGGCGCCCTCGCGAAGACGCCGGCCCCCGAGCTCGGCGCGGCCGTCATCGCCGAGCTGCTGAAGCGCGCCAAGCTCAGTGGCGACCAGGTCAACGAGGTCATCCTCGGCCAGGTGCTCACCGCCGGCTCGGGCCAGAACCCGGCGCGCCAGGCCGTCATCAAGAGCGGCCTGCCGCAGGCGGTGCCGGCGCTGACCATCAACGCGGTCTGCGGCTCCGGCCTGAAGGCGGTGATGCTGGCGGCGCAGGCCATCCGCGACGGCGACTCCGAGATCGTGATCGCCGGCGGCCAGGAGAGCATGAGCCTCGCCCCGCATGTGCTGCCGAACTCGCGCGACGGCCAGCGCATGGGCGACTGGAAGCTGGTCGATTCGATGATCACCGACGGCCTGTGGGATGTGTACAACCAGTACCACATGGGCATCACCGCCGAGAACGTCGCGAAGAAGTTCGGCGTGAGCCGCGAGGCGCAGGACGCGCTGGCGCTGGCCTCGCAGCAGAAGGCGGCCGCCGCGCAGGATGCCGGCCGCTTCAAGGACGAGATCGTGGCCTTCAGCATCGCGCAGAAGAAGGGCGACCCGATCGTGTTCGCCGCCGACGAGTTCATCAACCGCAAGACCAATGCCGAGGCGCTGGCGGRCCTGCGCCCGGCCTTCGACAAGGCCGGTGGCGTGACGGCCGGCAATGCGTCGGGCCTGAACGACGGCGCGGCCGGCGTGGTCGTGATGACCGCGAAGAAGGCCGACCAGCTGGGGCTGACGCCGCTCGCGCGCATCAAGAGCTACGCGACCGTGGCGCTCGATCCGGCCTTCATGGGGATCGGGCCGGTGCCGGCCTCGCAGAAGGCGCTGCAGCGGGCCGGCTGGAAGCCCTCCGACCTCGACCTGCTCGAGATCAACGAAGCCTTCGCGGCGCAGGCCTGCGCGGTGAACAACGAGATGGGCTGGGACACAAGCAAGGTGAACGTCAACGGCGGCGCGATCGCGATCGGGCACCCCATCGGTGCATCCGGCTGCCGCATCCTGGTGACGCTGCTGCACGAGATGCAGCGCCGCAACGCGAAGAAGGGCATCGCGAGCCTGTGCATCGGCGGTGGCATGGGTGTTGCCTTGACGGTCGAGCGTTGAAAGTTAAGCCAGGGTGAGCCCAGGGCGAACCCCGGTTGACGCCGCACCCGGGCGCGACGACGCTCGGGTGTCTGCACACCTTTTTCAGGAGAGAAAAAAATGACTCAGAAGATCGCCTACGTCACCGGAGGCATGGGCGGCATCGGCACCACGATGTGCCAGCGCCTGCACAAGGACGGCTTCACCGTCGTGGCGGGCTGCGGTCCGAGCCGCGATTTCACCAAATGGCTGAACGAGCAGAAGGCGCTGGGCTACACCTTCCATGCGTCGGTCGGCAATGTCGGCGACTGGGATTCCACCGTCTCGGCGTTCCAGAAGACCAAGGCCGAGCTGGGCTCGATCGACGTGCTGGTCAACAACGCCGGCATCACGCGCGACGGCATGTTCCGCAAGATGAGCCGCGCCGACTGGGATGCGGTGATCGAGACCAACCTGACCAGCCTGTTCAATGTCACCAAGCAGGTGATCGACGACATGCTCGAGAAGGGCTGGGGCCGCATCATCAACATCAGCTCGGTCAACGGCGAGAAGGGCCAGTTCGGCCAGACCAACTACTCCGCCGCGAAGGCCGGCATGCACGGCTTCACGATGGCGCTGGCCCAGGAAGTCGCCAACAAGGGCGTGACGGTCAACACCGTGTCGCCGGGCTACATCGCCACCGACATGGTCAAGTCGATCCGCCAGGACGTGCTCGACAAGATCGTCGCCGGCATCCCGGTCAAGCGCCTGGGCACGCCGGACGACATCGCGTCCATCGTGTCGTGGGTCGCGTCGGATGAATCCGGCTTCGCGACCGGTGCCGACTTCTCGGTCAACGGCGGCCTGCACATGGGCTGAGTCCCGGCTTCTCGTACCGCGCCACCGCGACCCCCGCAGCCCCGGTTGCCAGCATGCTGGCACCGGGGCTGTTGTCATGGCAGCTGCACTTTCTTGCACGCGCTTGACCCACTGTGCCTGCGGCCATCGATTTGGCAGATGGCGCTATCGACATTGGATATGCCCCTCTGCGCGAAAGCTCACTAGCATTCGCACCCATTCATCACGCGCCGCCGGATTCACCCATCCGCAGGCAGCGGGGAACCTGGCCCATCGGCCTGCACGATTTCCTCGCAATTGAGACGCAAGCTGTCGCCCCGGTGGTTGTGTCTCGCTCCCCCTTGGTCCCCTTGGTCTGTCAGCGCGCAGAACTCCGCATGCAGCACTTCCAGCCTCCCGCCTCCCTGTTTCCCGAGCCCGTGGACATTCCCCCCGACGGCGAGCGCACCACGCCCCAGCGCACCACGCCCCACCGGCTCGGCCTCCCCGCGCGCTGGCAGAGCGGCTCGYAGGCGGTCATCCAGGCGCTGATCGACAACGGCGTGACGATGTTCTTCCTGTGCAGCGGAGGCGCCTTGATCGCGCCGCTGTGCGAGGCGCTCGGCGCGAGCGCCGGGGTGCGCGTCGTGCGGCTGTCGCAGGAGCGGGCCGCGGTGCACGCGGCCGAGGGCTATGCCAAGGCGACCGGGCAGATGGCCGCCGTGCTGGTGTCGGGCGGCTCCGGTGTCGCCGCGGCCGTGGCCGGGCTGATGAGTGCGATGGCCGATTCGGTGCCGCTGCTGTGCATCGCCGGGCAGGTCGAATCGGCGCTGATCGGCACCGATGCCTTCCGCGAATGCGATGCGCTGGGCATCACCCGCGCCGTGACGAAGTGGAGCCGGCGCATCGACCTGGCGCTGGCGCACGATGCGGCCGCCATCGTCGACCGCGCGGTGCAGGTCGCCCGCGCCGGGCGCTGCGGGCCGGTGCTGCTCGACATGCCGCTCGACGTGCAGCGCACCGAAGTGACGGTGCGGCGCACCGGCGCGTCGGTGGTCGGCGCGGTGCTCACGGGGCAGGGGCCGCTGATGCCGCCGGACCGCCGGCTGGTCCGCGCGGTGGCACAGATCCGTGCGGCGCGCCGGCCGCTGTTGTATGCGGGTGGTGGCGTGATCCGCTCCGGCGCTGCGGCGAGCGCGGCGCTGGCCGAGTTCGCGCAGGTGGCCGACCTGCCATGCGTGCTGACGATGGCGGCACTCGGCGCGCTGCCCTCCAGCGACCGGCACTGCCTGGGCTGCCTGGGCGAGCAGGGCAGCCCGGTGGCGAACCTCGCACTGCGGCACGCCGATGTCGTGGTCTGCATCGGCGCCCGCCTCGACGAACGCTCCTGGCCGCGCAGCGAGCCCCTGCCGGGCACGCTGATCCATGTCGACATCGATCCGACCAGCATCAACAAGGTCTGGCCGTCTGCCACGCCGCTGGTCGGCGATGGAGGCGAGGTGCTGAAGGGGCTGGGCCAGCAGTGGCTGAAGAACCTGGACCTTCACGCCGCGACGGAAGGCGACGGGCCCACCCCGCGGCACGCGTGGTGGCAGGCGATCGAGGGCTGGCGGCGGGACGCCGCGCTTGCCGATGAAGTCAACGGGCCCCGCACGCGCACGCCGATCACCGACCAGGTGCTGCGGGCCCTGCGCGAGCCGCTGGCGGCGCTGGAGGCGGTCGTGACCGTCGACGACGGCCTGGCGCAGGCGGCTGGCGCACGCCACCTGCAGCACCTGCATCCGGGCCGCTGGCTGGTGTCGACCGGTGTCGGCATGCCGGGCTTCGCGTTGCCGGCCGCGATCGGCGTGCTGGCGGCGCACCCACGGCGGCCGGTCGTGTGCCTGAGCGATGCGAATGCGCTGCTGCCGACCCTGCACGAGCTGCAGTCGGTCTACGACCACGGCTGGCCGTTGAAGCTGATCGTGTTTCCGCCGCCGCTGGCCGATCCGCGGCGCAGCGCTGCGGCCTGCGCGGCGTCGCCCTCCGTGATGATCCAGCGGCCCGACATCGCGGCGGTCGCGCGCGCCTTCGGGTGGCGCATCCACCGGCTGAAGTCGGCCGCCGCGATCGATCGCGCGGTGGCCGACTGCCTCGCCAGCGACGAGCCCTACCTGCTGCAGGTCGACCTGTCGCTCGCCGACGCGCTGCGCGTCGAGCCGGTGGACGCTTCGGACACCGCGGATGCCTCGGAGGGCTCGAACAGCGAGCCTTCACTGCAGATCGGGTCGCGGGTGCGGCTCGCGCTGGCGCGCCAGCGCTGAAACGCAACCCAGGAGGACAGGAAAATCGAGTTGAGACAGCTTCGCTATTTCGTGCGCATCGTGGACCTGGGCAGCCTGTCCCGCGCGGCCGGCGTGCTGCACGTGGCGCAATCCGCACTGAGCCACCAGGTGGCCGCACTCGAAGACGAGTTCAAGAGCCTGCTGCTCAACCGCAGCTCGCGTGGGGTGTCGCCGACCGAATGCGGACAGCACCTGTACCGCTACGCGCAGGCCATCCT
>NZ_JBFUCB010000340.1:0-6462 GCF_056405435.1 Rhizobacter sp. P1_G5
CGTCTGCCGCTGGCGTTCGCGGCCGGTCAGCAGCGTGGCATAGGCCGGCGGCGCGCGTGACGGCTCGGGCGCCGGCACAGCCAGCTCGGGCACGGCCTCGCCGCGGGCGCGGCGGGCGACCAGCGCCTCGGTGCGCAGCAGCTGGTCGAGCGCCTGCGAGCGCAGCCGGCCACAGGCGCCGGCCAGCTGGTCGACCCAGCTGTCGACGACGCCCAGCCAGTCGCCCAGGTTGTCCTTGCTGGTAGGCGGCAGCTTGAACTCGCCGAGCAGCTCGCTCCAGCTCGCGACGCCGAGCTTCTCGCGCAGCGTCGCATCGAGCACCACCGCGTCGCGCTGCTCCGACACCCTCTGCAAGGCCGCCTGCAGATGGTTCGCGACGCCCACCAGCCGCTCGACGCCGGCCTTGCCGACGCGGCGCGTCGCGCTTTCCACCTGCCAGGCGTTGGACAGCAGGCCTTGCGCATCGCGCAGGTCGGCCTCGCTGTGGTCGGCGTAGTGCAGCAGCGCGAGCAGGCCTTCGAGGTAGGCGTCCCAGCCGCCGCCGAGCTGCGCCGCCGCGGCACGGTGCGTGCTGCGGCAGGCCTTGTCGTGCGCCAGCAGGCGCTGCTCGACCTGGCGGTGCTCGCGTTCGACGGCCTTCAGCAGGCCCGGCAGCTCGCCCTGCTTCAGCGTGCGGTCGCGGTGTCGGATCACGCCGCCAGGCGCCTTCAGCGCGCCGGATTGCAACGCGCGCAACTGGCCCAGCTCGCGCTCCAGTTCGCGCAGCCGCGCCACGTCGTCGAGCAGCGATTCGGGGTACAGCGCCGCCAGATCGGCCGGCGTCGCGCCCTGCTGTGCCGGGTCGACCAGCTCGGCCGCGCTCTTCACGCTGCGCGTGACCGAGCGGCCGAGGTACACGCCGCGGTAGCGGCCCTGCAGGCTCTCGCGTGCGAACTGCTCGTCGAGCGCCTGCAGCGAGTCCTCGAGCGCGATCGGCGTGAGCTTCGTCTCGCCGATCAGCTGCGCGGTGACGCGCTCGCGCAGGCCGGGCGCGTCGTCGAACAGCTCCCAGGCGCTGCGGTCGTCGAAGGGCGCCGCCACGTAGTGGCGCTTCGCGTTGGCTTCGCGCTCGTGGTTCAGCGGGTGGGTCAGCCACATGCGCGGCGGCTGGGCGACCTCGGCCTTGAACAGGCGGTGCTGCTGCGGCTTCTCGGCCGGCAGCGGCGGCACGCGGTGGTACTGCGGGTCGTTGAGCACCTGGCCCATGCGCTGCATCACGCGCGACTGGATCGCGAAGGCATCGCGCGTGATGCGCTCCTTGCCGTGCTCGCTGCCGAGGAAGCCGAGCGTGCGGTCCCAGGAATCGTCGGCCGCCTGCAGCTTGTGCAGCGCGTGGATCAGCGCGTCGCTGCCGGTCAGCGACACGGCGACCAGGTCGGCCTGCATTTCCATCTCGCGCGACAGCGCGCGCTGCACCAGCAGCACCGCCGAGAACGCGCTGTCGACCAGCGAGCGGATGGCCCAGACGATCACGCCCAGCACCCAGCCGACCCAGGCGATGCGGATGTCGAAACGCGACAGGCCGTTCAGGAACGCATCGAGCTTGTCGCGCCGCGCGACCAGGTGGCCGGCGATCTGCTGCGCGATGTAGACCCAGCGGCCGACCGCCATCGACTTCTGCGCGAAGTGGCCGAACTCGTGCGCGAGCACCGCGCGCATCTCGCCGAGCGTGAGCGCGTTGACCAGGCCGAGGCCGATCTCCAGGTTCTTGCGCGACGGCAGCACGAGGTTCAGCACCGACAGGTCGTAGAACACCGCCGCATTGACGCGTGCCGACAGGAACACCTTGTGCGGCCGCGGCGCGCCGGCGCGGTCGGCCAGCTTGTGCAGGAACTCGAACAGGCGCGGCTGCTCGGCCGGCTTGATCTCGACGGTGTTGTCCTGCGAGCCGTGCTTGACGAAGAAGACGGCCTTCAGCATGAAGACCGCGAGGAAGGCCGCGCAACCGCCGATCACCCAGCCCCAGACGGCCTGGCCGGACACGCTGTCGGCCCCGAAGGTGAGGCGCCAGGCCGTGAACAGGAACCAGCCGGCAAGGCCGAGGTACAGCAGCATGAAGGCCGCGAGCGCGGCGACGGCCAGCCAGGCGTGGCGCTTGTAGGCGGCGCTGGGCCGAGCCAGCTTGGCGACCAGCTTGGCCGGCTGCGCCTTGTTCGGTGAACTCATTCCCCAAGTCCTTCGCAGCCGCCCTCACGGCCGTTGGCGCGGATGGTAGGGGAAGGGATCGGGCCGGGCGAGTGCAAATTCACTCGAACGCAGCGTTTCAGCGACCGCTGAAATCGGCTCTTGCAGTGAAATTGTCGGGTTGGCATCGCGGACGGATGACGATTTGCGACAGCACTGAAATGTTCGCGGCACGTGGACACGCGGCCCGTAGACTGATGCGCCATGAAGCCGCTGGTCCTGATGGTCGACGACGATGCCGAGCTGTCGGGCATGGTGTGCGAACTGCTCGAGCGCGAGGGCTGGTCGGTGCACAGCGTGCTGACCGCCGGCGACGGCGAGCGCGCGCTGTCGCAAGGGTTGCCCGACGCCGTGCTGCTCGACGTGATGCTGCCGGACGCCAACGGCTTCGACGTCTGCCGGCGCTGGCGCGCGGCACACCCCGGCCTCGGCATCGTGATGCTGACGGCGCGCGGCGATCCGATGGACCGGGTGCTCGGCCTGGAGATCGGCGCCGACGACTACCTGCCGAAGCCGTTCGAGCCGCGCGAGCTGGTCGCCCGCGTGCGCGCGCTGCTGCGGCGCCAGGCGCCCGGCCGGGCCGATGCGCCGCAGCTGCGCTTCGACGGCTTGACGATCGACCTGCTGAAGCGCGAGGTGCGGGCCGGCAACGGCACCATCGCGCTGACCAGCGTCGAGTACAAGCTGCTGACCGCCCTCGCCCGCACGCCGGGCCGGCCGCTGACGCGCGAGCAGCTCAGCGACGCGGTGCAGAGCGGCGGCTACAAGCCGCTGGACCGCACCGTGGACGTGCAGGTCGCGCGGCTGCGGCGCAAGCTGGCCGAGGCCGCGCCAGGCAGCGAATGGATCGACACGGTCCGCGGCGAAGGCTACGTCTTCGTCCCGCGCGGTTGACCGTGCGCCGCTTCGACAGCCTGTTCGCCCGGCTGCTGCTCGCGCAGCTGGGTCTCGTCGCCGCGCTCGCGCTCGTCTTCGGGCTGCTGTTCTACATCGAGCGCAACGTGACGGTAGCGGTGCTGTACGCGGAGCGCTGGGCGCCGCACCTGGCGGCGGCCGCCGGGCTCGCGCCGCCGCCGCCGGAGACGCTCGCCGTGCAACAGCGCGACACGGCCCCGCCGGAATCCCGGCGCACCGCGCGCAACGCGCCGCGCTTCGTCGCGCTGCGGCAGGCGCTGGCGGCACGCGACGTGCAGGTCGACGAAGTGCGGCTGGGCACGGGCCGCGGCGAGCCGATGCTGTGGCTGCAGGTGGTGCCGCCGGGCCGGCCGGCGACATGGCTGGGCGTCGCGGGCCAGGTCGTCGTGCCGGCGTGGTCGGCGCGCACGCTGCTCGCGCTGTTGATCACCAGCGCGCTGGTCGCCGGCGTCAGCTGGCGCTTCACGCGGCGCCTCACACGACCGCTTGAACAACTGCGCGAACGGATGCAGGCCCATCAACCGGGCCAGCCCGCACCGGCCGCCGCTCCGGCGGCCGCCTCGCCCGAGGTGGCCGCGATAGCCGCCGCCTACCGCGACCTGCTCGAGCGCCTGCAGCAGCACGAGCGTGAACGGGCCGTGCTGCTGGCCGGCGTCTCGCACGACCTGCGCAGCCCGCTCGGCCGCATCCGCATGGCCGCCGAGCTGCTGCCCGACACCCCCGAGACGCAGGCCCGCCGCGCCAGCATCGTGCGCAACGTGCAGGACGCCGACCGGCTGATCGAGAGCTTCCTCGACCACGTGCGCGCCGGCGAACTGCCGTGCGACGAGACGGTGGACCTCGCCGCCGTCGCGCGGCAGGTCGTCAGCAGCTTCGAGCGGCCCGCCGCCGAACTCTCGCTCGACGCGCCGGCCGCATTGCCACGCGAGCACGCCAACCGGCTGCTCGTCGAGCGGCTGATCGCCAACCTCGTCGACAACGCGCTGAAGCACGGCCGCCCGCCGGTGCGGGTGCGCGTCGGCGGCTCGGCCGCGCAGGCCTGGATCACCGTCGACGATGCCGGCGACGGCATCCCTGCCGAGGCCGTGGAGCGCCTGACCGATGCGTTCGCGCGCGGCGACGGCAGCCGCTCGCGGCCCGGCACCGGCCTCGGTCTCGCGATCGTGCGGCAGGTCGCGACGCGGCTCGGCGGCGCGCTGGCCTTCGAGCGCGATGGCAGCACGCACCGCGTGCGCGTCACGCTCGGCTGATGTTTCAATGCTGTCGCAAATCGTCGCGCAACGCGGTCGCCACGCCGCGGCCCACCGCGTTCAATGGACACCCACAACTTTCCGAGGAGCCCGCCATGAGCCGTTCGATCCGCCGTACCGCCCGCTTTCCGCTCGCCCTGCTGTGCACCACTGCGCTGGCCGCCTGCGGCGGCGGGGGCAGCAGCAACAGTGACGCCGGCGAGCAGCTGAGCCTCGACACCGCCACCGGCTACAGCGCGAACGCCACGCTGGTCTCCGGCGACGCGGGCACGGTGCTCGACACCAGCGTGCTCGCGGCCCAGTCGGTGGTGGCCACGCAGGCCACGGTGGCGGCCGCCCATGAATCGGYGCAAGGCGTGTCGGCCCTGGCGGTCACGAACGCCACGGTCGACTGCGCCGGCGGCGGCAGCGCGGTGCTCAGCATCACCGGCGGCACGCCCGGCAGCCTGCTGAACGGGCAACTCGATGCCGGCGAGGTCTACACGCTGACCTTCATGGACTGCGCCGGCGCCACCGGCGCGGCCGCCGTCAGCGGCTCGCTGACGATGACGGTGGTGACGGCCGATGCGAACACGCTGTCGGTCACCACCGAAGCCGTCGCGCTGTCGGCCGCGTTGCCGCGCGGCAGCGTCACGCTGAACGGCGACACCGCGCGCACCGTCTCGTCGACCACCAACGGCACAACGACACAGCTGACGAGCCACTTCACGTCGGAGAGCCTCGGCCTGACGACGCACTACGACGGCCGCACCGCCAACTTCTCGCTCAGCGCCGTCGACATCACGCGCCAGGCCACGCTGGTCGACGGCGTGCTGCAGGGCAGCTCGATCAACGGCACGCACACGATGGGGCTCACGCTGCCGAACGGTTCGGCCCGCTACACCATCGCGACGCAGGGCAGCGCCACCTACGGCCCGACCGGCCTGCCGATCGCCGGCACCTGGGCGATCACGCTGCCGCATGCCGCCGTGGGCCTCGCGATCGCGAACGCGCTCGCGACGATCACCGTCGACCAGGGCAAGGACGGCACGATCGACCGCAGCATCACCGTGCCGGTGTCGCGCCTCGCATCCGACGCCGGCTGATCAGTCGACCAGCCGGTTCAGCTTCGCGTACTGCAGCAGCATGATGGTCTTGCCGTCGCGGATCCTGCCCGCCGCGACCCAGGCCAGCGCCTCGTCGAGCGTGGGTTCGAGCACCTCGATGTCCTCGCCCTCGTGCTGTTCGCCGCCGCCGGCCGACACCTTGTCGCGCGCCTCGTAGGCGCCGACGAAGAAGTGCAGCCGCTCGGTCACCGAGCCCGGGCTCATGTAGGCCTCGAACACCGGGCGCACCTCGGCGATGCGGTAGCCGGTTTCCTCCTCGGTCTCGCGGCGGATGCAGGTCGCAGGGTCGTCGCGGTCCAGCAGGCCGGCACAGGCCTCGATCAGCATGCCGTCGGGCGTGCCGTTCACGTAGGCCGGGAAGCGGAACTGGCGCGTCAGCACCACCGTGCGGCGCTCGCGGTTGTAGAGCAGGATCGTCGCGCCGTTGCCGCGGTCGTAGGTCTCGCGGCTCTGGCGCTGCCAGCTGCCGTCGCTGCGCTGGAAGTCGAAGCTCGTCTTCTTCAGCACATACCAGTCGTCGCTCAGCACCTTCACGTCGACGATGCGCACGCGGTCGTTCACGGGGATCTCCGGTTCAAGGATGGAAACGCGATGATTCGTGCATGTTCGTGCACTGTCAAGCAATTTCGTGCAAACTCGCGGCCATGCTGACCGAACAACGCAAGCAACTGATCCTCGGCCGCCTGAAGCAGGACGGACAGGTCGTCGCCGCGACGCTGAGCGAGGAACTGGGGCTGTCGGAAGACACGATCCGGCGCGACCTGCGCGCGCTCGCGGCCGAGGGCCTGCTGCAGCGGGTGCACGGCGGCGCGCTGCCGGCATCCAGCGCCGTGGCCGATTTCTCGGCGCGGCGCGCGGTCGAGCCGCAGGGCAAGGCGAGCATCGCGCGCGCCGCGGCCGCGATGGTGCAGCCCGGGCAGATCGTCTTCATCGACGGCGGCACCACCTGCCAGCAGCTGGCGCGGCAG
>NZ_JBFUCB010000341.1:0-6459 GCF_056405435.1 Rhizobacter sp. P1_G5
GTTACACTCCAGTCCCAGGCGCGGTTCGGTGAAGGTCTGCCGCAGGTAGAAATCGCGGCTGGCACGCAGGCCGCCGGTGGCCGTCCACTCGGGCGACAGCCGCCACCGGTGATTGGCGTAGGCCTCGGCCTGGTTCTGGCGTGTCTTCTGCAGCGAGACCACGCGGCCGGCGGAGCTGATGTCGCAGTTGGGGTCGAACTCGGTACAGCGCGGGTCCTGGATGTCCAGCTCGAGATCGACGAGGCGGCTGTTCACCGCACCGCCCAGCGTCGTGGCGTGCTCGGGCGTCCAGGCCAAGCGCAGCTGCTCGCGCAGGTAGGTGGTGACCACCTCGGCGTCGTAGTGGCCCGCGCTGCCGATGCGCGTGAAATCGCGCGTGGTCATCCGGCCGAGCGCGAGCTGGTTGCCGGTGGACGGGGCGAAGTCGCCATCCCAGCTGAGTGCGAAGCTGCCGTAGGACTGGCGCATGCTGCTGTTGCCCAGCAGCACCGGGTCGCGCTGTGCCGCCCGGGAGCCTTCCTTCGTGGTGAAGTCGATGCGGTCGCTGGCCGTGCTGAAGTCCAGGCGCAGGCGGTTGCCCGGGTTCAGGTCCCACAACAGCCGGCCCTGCGAGTCGTGGTACACGGGCACGGTGAGGCTGACACCTTCCTTCTCGTCCTCCACCGTCTTGACGGCCAGGTCGAACCAGCTGCGCCGGCCGGCCAGGAAGAAGGACAGGCCGTCGCCGATCGGCCCTTCGGCCAGCACGCTGGCGCCGAGCAGGCTGAAGTCGAGCTTGCCGCCGACACGGTCGCTGCGCGGGTTGCGCAGCGAGATGTCGAACACCGCGCCCACCGCGTCGCCGTACTCGGGGCTCCAGGCGGCGCTGGCCAGGTCGAAGCGGCGAATCAGGTCGGGGTGGAAGGTGCTGGCGAAGCCGCCCAGGTGGAACAGGTAGCCCACCGGCAGGAAGTCGACGTAGTAGGCGTTGTCCTGCGGCCGTGCGCCTCGCACAGCGGGCGCGCTGCTGCTGTCGTCGGTGGTGGTCACGCCGGGCAGGGCCATCACGGCCTTCATCGGGTCGCCGCTGCTGCCGGGCATGCGCGACAGCTCCTCGCGCGTCAGCGTCTGCTTGCCGGCGGCGTTGTGCGCGCGCTTGCCCTGGATCTCGACGGTCTCCATGCGCAGGGCCTCGGCAGGTGCTTCGGCATCCTGGGCCCACGCAGCGGGGATGCAGGCCAGGGTGACGGCACCGAGGGCAAGGGGGTGAGGGGGGCGCAGGCGTGGCATGAAGCACAGGGAGCAGTGACGAGGGGCCGGATGTTCGCCGCAGCCACCTTCGTGCTTCCTGAAGGCAGGCCCCCTAGGTTCGGGGGAGGTCGACGGTGAAGCTGCAGCCGCGCCCGCCGGGGCCGGCCTGCAGGTCGACGTCGCCGCCCAGCGAGCGCGCGGCTTCGCGCACGATGGCCAGGCCGAGGCCCGCGCCGCGCTCGTCGCCGGACTTGCCGCGCCAGAAGCGCTCGAACACCTGTTCGCGGTGTGCGGCAGGAATGCCCGGGCCGTTGTCGACCACGCGCAGCTGCCAGCGCGCAGGTTGCACGTCGATGCTCACGTCCACCAGCACGCCGCGCCCGCCATAGCGCAGCGCGTTGTCCACCAGGTTGCCCAGCATCGAGCGCAACGCACGCGGGTCGGTGGCCAGCACGGCATTGTCGGGGCCGCTCAGCGACAGCTCGCTGCCCAGTTCGGTCGCTACCTCGGTCATGCCGGCCAGGGTGTCGCGCGCGACGTTCATCACGTCCACCGGTTCGCGTGGCGCGAGCGCGGTGGCGTCGGCCTGGGCCAGGCGAAGCAGCTGGTGCGCCAGGTGCGAGGCGCGCTCCACCGCGCCCTGCAGGCGGTGCGCGGCCTCGTGGCGCGCCCGGCCCTCGCTGGCCTGCAGCACATGGGCCTGCGTGCTGATGACGGCCAGCGGGGTGCGCAGTTCGTGCGCGGCGTCGTGCACGAAGGCCTTCTCGCGGGCGAAGGTGGCGGCCATGCGCTCGAAGAGCCGGTTCAACGCCGTCTGCAGCGGCAGCAGCTCGCGGTAGCCCTTGGGCAGCACGATGGGGCTCATGTCGGCGGGCGCGCGCACGGCCACCTGGTCCGACAGGCTGTGCAGCGGCGCCAGTGCCGCGCGCAGCGCCAGCCACACCGGCAGCAGGATGACCGGCAGCGTCAGCACCAGGTAGCCCAGCAGCTCGACGCCGACCTCGAGTGCGGCCCAGCGCGTGCGCTGCACGTCGTCGTCGAGCAGCGTCACGGTCCAGTGCGGGCTGCTGGCGGTGTAGCTGCGCAGCGTGGCGCCTTGATGCACGGCTTCCGACAGGCCATCGGGCAGGCGCAGCGGGTCGGCGTCGCCGGGCTGCGCCGCCGGCAGGCGCAGGCCGCCGTCGCGGCGCGACACCAGCAGCAGGGGCCGCGGCTCGCCGTGCGGATCGTTGGCCGCGGCGTCGGCCCTCAGGTGCAGGAAGACGGTGACGCCGGCGCTGACGCTGGCGTCGTCGGGCATGCGGTCCAGCGTGCGTGCCAGGCTCTGCGCGTTGCGCAGCAGAACACGATCCAGTTCGCCCGAATCGCGCCTGAGCGTTTCCCACAGGATGATGCAGAAGAAGACGAGGAACAGCAGCAYGATCACGCCCAGCATCGCCAGCAGCACGCGCCGCTGCAGCCGCGGCGGGCGCGCCGTGGCGGCGGCCGCGCTCAAGCGCGCTCTCCGGCCAGCAGGTAGCCGATGCCGCGCACGGTCTTCACGCGCTCCGCACCGACCTTGCGCCGCAGGTTGTGCACATGGACCTCGATGGCGTTGAAGTCCAGCGGCTCGCCCAGCGGCGCCAGGGCCTGCGCCAGGCGGTGCTTGGGCACCACGTTGCCGCCGGCGTGTGCCAACGCAGCCAGCACGTCGAACTCGCGCGGCGACAGGCCCGCCGRCTCGCCGTCCACCGTGCAGAAGCGCCGGCGCATGTCGATGGCCAGCGTGCCGATGGTCCATACCGAAGCGGCCTGCTGCGCTGCGCGCCGCGTCACCGCGCGCACGCGCGCGACCAGCTCGACCACGGCGAAGGGTTTGACGATGAAGTCGTCGGCGCCTTCGTCCAGGCCGGCCAGGCGATCGCCCAGCGCGTCGCTGGCGGTGATGACGATCAGCGGCACGGCCAGGCCGTCGCGACGCCATGCGCGCAGCAGGTCGAGCCCGTGGCCGTCCGGCAGGCCCAGGTCGAGCAGGATGCAGTGATGCCCGCCTGCCAAGGCGAAGCGGTGGGCGTCGGACGCCGTGCGCAGCCATTCACTGCTGAATCCGGCGCCGCGCAGCGCCTGCTGCAGCGACGCGCCCAGGTCCACGTCGTCCTCGATCAGCAGCAGGTGCATCGCGTCATCGCGTCATCGCCGATGCGGCGTCCCGGCAGGCCTCGAAGAAGGCGAGCTTGGCGGCATTGCGGCGGCGGTGCTGGGCGCGGTGCTTGGAGGCCACCTCGCTGTCCGGCCGGATCTGCGGCAGGGCAGGCAGTTGCCAATGGCGCGGGCCGAGGCGGTCTGCGCCGGCCTCGGACCAGACGCTGTCGTAGTCGAGCTGGATGCGCCGCCGCCGGACATAGCCTGCCGAGACGTGCGCGTGCTGGGCGACGGTGACCGGCGCCGGCAGGCCCCAGCCCGCGCACAGCCCTTGCAGCGCGCAGAGCAGCAGGGCCGACGGCCGCAGGCGGTGCAGTTGGGTACCCAGCTCGCGCATCGGCGCCTCGGTGCCGCGCACCCCCTGGAAGCCGGCGACGAAGGCGACGCTGCGTTCTGCGCAGGCGATGCCGGCCGCGCGGGCGCCGACGATGCTGAAATGGGTCGACACCAGGCGCTGGCCCCGGAACATCAGGTCGAAGCTGAGCTCGCCTTCGCGGCATTGCGAGGCCGACTGCCGCAGCACGAGCGCGACGTCGGTGCAGCTCTCGGCCGCGAGCGGAAGCAGCAGGCCCTGCTGTTGCCACAAGGCCCGGCAGGTCTCGGGCCGCAGCGTGGTGTGCAGCCAGTTGAAATGGAACACGACGCAGGCTGCCCGGTCGGCCACGCTCAGTCCGTCGCAGAGGTAGGGGCGCAAGGGCCGCAGGCTCACCTCGATCGGGTAGTGCGCGCCGTGCTCCTGCTTCAGGCGGTGCAGCGAAGCCAGGCAGGTCTGGACGCCGGCCTTGTGCAGCGCAAAGCGCCAGAAGAACTTGACGGCGCGCCTGAACGTGGCCCACCTGCCGCCCGCGCCATCGTCCGTGCTTCGGAACAAGGCGCGCCAATCCCCCCGGGCTTGCGCCGCTGCTGCAAACATCCTCTGGTCTCCTCCGGCCCTGGTGAATCGAATCGCCTCCCGGCGATTGAATGTTTGCAAAACTTTACCATCCAGAAATGATAGGGAGGGCTCGTTTCCTTAAGGGTTCCTTAGCAACCAGGCTCGGGCGATCGTCGCGGATCCGGAGTGGCATCACGCTTCCATCGACGCTCCATCAAGACGCCGGAGGCGGTGACTGCTGCAATCTCAAGCTCACCAAGGAGCCGGCCGCAGCCGCGTTGCGAGAACAATTTGCCCTCCATCCGCACCATCGTCGTCACTGGAATCTCTGGAACCGACACGACCCAGGCCATCGGGCTTCTGGGTGGCACCAGCCACCTGGCCAGGCTGCGACAGTTCCTTCCCGCCATGCTGGATCTCAGCGTTTGCGAACTGGACGACGGCGAGAGAGTCGTCCTGTTCGGTGTACCGCCCACCGCGTGTGCCGAAGTCGTCCGCGCTGCCAAGCCCATGGGCCTCATTGTCCTGGTCGATGGCGGCCGCCCCCATCCTGTCCGCGACTTGCTGGTGTGCCTGGACGCATGCGGCGATGCGCGGGCCTTGCCTGCCATCAGCGTTGGCGTCTACGGGGAGGCCGACAAGTCTTTGACACGCCTCGGGAGCTTGCAGTCGGCGTTGATCTCCCGACATCTCGCGGGCCCGGTGCTCCTCGTTGACCTGCAACGGCGGGGCGATCTCTACATGCTGATCGATTCGGTCCTGGTGCAAGCCTGTCCGTAGGCTTTGCCAACAGCCGGAAGAACGCTTGCTGCCCGAGTGGGAGTTCACCGACGAGTTCAACGTCCCTGCGCTCCACCGCAAGAGCGCCGGCCCCGCGCCGGGCAGAATCTGCCCGATGAACCCGCCGCCGCCCCACCGCCTCGTCCCGCAGCCGCTGACATCCGCAGCCTTCGCGCCCTACGGCACCGTGCTGCAAGCCCCCGGCGGCACGGGCCGGCCCATCAACGGCGGCACATCGCAGCGTTTCGACCTGGTCGACGACCTGCAGCTCCAGCTGCAGGGTGGGCGGCCGATGCTGGCGATCTTCCGCGCCGCGGCCCGGCGCTTCCCGCACAGCGTCGACGAGATGGAACGGCACGCGCTGGGCAGCCAGAGCTTCGTGCCGCTCGGCGCGCGCCGCTTCGTCATCGTGGTGGCAGCCGCCGGCCCGCGGCCCGAGGCGGCGGACCTGGCGGCCTTCATCACGGATGGCGAACAGGGCGTGACGCTCGCGCCGGGCACCTGGCACCACGCACTGCTGGCCGTCGATGCCGGTGACTTCGTGGTGCTCGAACGGGCGGCGCCGCAGGTCGATTGCGACGTGCACCCATTGGCCCGGCCGGCCGTCGTCGATCAGGCCTGGTGAGCCATGCGTTCGGCCAGCGCCACCAGGCCGCGGTCGCTGCCGGCAGGCCCCAGCAGCGACAGCCCCAGCGGCGCACCGTCGCGGCGGGCCAGCGGCATCGACAACTGCGGGAACCCGCTCAGCCCGGCCAGGCACAGCAGGCGGATCGCCAGGTTGCGGTAGTCCTCCAGCCCGGCCTCGCCGACGGCGCGCAGCGGTGCGATGTCGGGCATCGTCGGCATCACCAGCACGCCGTCGCTGCCGAGCAGTTCGCCGAGGTGCGTGCGAAAGCGTTCGCGGAACGCGCGCGCCTGCACCACCTGCTCGTCGGTCACGCCGCGTGACCAGGCAAAGCGCTCGGCCACGCCCGGCCCCAGCGGCGGCGCAAAGCGCTCGATCAGCGGGCCGTCGGTCTGCCAGGCCTCGCGGCCCTGCAGGTGGCGCAGATGCCAGTACATCGCGTCGAAGGAATCGAGCGCGACGCTGACCTGTGCCGCCGATCCGGCCAACGCCTGCAGGCGCTCGGCGGCAGGCCGCAACGCCTGCACGGCCGCGGGCTCGGCCAGCGCCCACAGGTCGCGCGGCCACAGCAGCCGCACGCCGCCGCCCGGCGACGCCGCATCCGCACCGAGCAGCACATCGGCCACGCGGGCGAAGGTCTGCACCTCGCGCGCGAACCAGCCGCAGGTGTCGAGGCTGGGCGCCAGATCGAGCGTGCGCTGCAGGCTCACCCGGCCATGCGTCGGCCGCAGGCCGTAGAGGCCGCAATGGCTGGCCGGTGCCCGCACCG
>NZ_JBFUCB010000342.1:0-6440 GCF_056405435.1 Rhizobacter sp. P1_G5
GGACGTGGTCGAAGTGATTCCCCCACAGCGCACGCGACGTGGCCGGCTTCAGCGGCTGCGCCTTCATGGCGTGGCTCCCAGCACGCGGCGGATCTGCTCCGCCTCGAGCGCAGGGTAGGCACTGAAGAAGTAGCCCTCCGCCACCGGCCGGTCGTTGCGGCGGATCAGGTCGATGAAGGCGCCGGGGTACTTGTTGACCGGCATCGGCGGAGCGTCTTCGATGTGCTCGAAGATCTTGTCGAACAGCTCACCCACCGCCAGCGCGAAATGCTCGATGTACGACTCGAACAGCCCGTCGTACACCGTGTGCAGCACCAGCCGGTTGTCGTTCTCGATGAACTCGAACCACGCGAAATGGATGTGCCGCGACTCGAGCAGCGCCGTCTCGATGCGCGGTGCGCCGGCGCGTATCACCGCCTTCAACGCCTCGGCATGCAGGGCGATCGGCGTCTTCACGCGCATCGACACGTTCAGCGCATGCTGGCGATCGAGCCGGCAGGTCAGCGGATAGCGCTTGCAGGTGAAGCCCCAGCGCCGCTCCAGGCCGACCACGGTGCCGTCTTCCGGATCGAGCGCCTCG
This sequence comes from Rhizobacter sp. P1_G5, assembly GCF_056405435.1. Taxonomy (NCBI): domain Bacteria; kingdom Pseudomonadati; phylum Pseudomonadota; class Betaproteobacteria; order Burkholderiales; family Sphaerotilaceae; genus Rhizobacter; species Rhizobacter sp. P1_G5. The sequence continues at coordinate 581 of NZ_JBFUCB010000342.1, forward strand.
GCCAGCCCGCGCAGCAGCAGCACGCGGCGCACGATCGCGCTGATCAGCGGCCGCGCCAGCTTGTCACCGATGCACGAATGCAGGCCATGCCGCAAAGGGCCGCTGTCGATGCCGAAGATCAGCGGATCGGGCGCGGGCGGCGGTGTCTTGACCTTGCCTTCCTCGTCGAACGATCCGACGAAGGCCGTGCCCTTTGCGCGCAACGCCGCGACGATCGAAAGCACGCACTCCTCGCCCCTCTTCAACGTCACGCCACCCGGCAGCGTGAAGTCCTCGGTCACGCGGCGCGGCAGGTAGGCGGCCGGCGGGTTCAGGCGCAGCGCCTCGGCGATCCAGGGCCACAGCTCGTTCGACGGTTCCCCGTAGGTCCGCGCCACGCCGCGCAACGCCTCGACCAATCCATTGCGAAAGAACTCGTGTAGCGCCGAGCAGACGGCCGCCTGCACGTTGCCGACCACACCGGACATCACGCCGACGACGATCACACCCAGTTCCTCGCCGCTCAGGTCATCCTCCGGCAAGGTTCCCGCCTCGCGGGCGAGGCACCCGAGGCGGCGCATCGCCGGTTCGAACCCAGGCACCTTGTCGGTCCGCAGGTCCACGCCGGTCGGGAGCGTCTGCGGGCTCATCGTCGGGTAGCGCTGGTACTCGTCGATCAGTTCGCAGGCTCGCGTGAACAGCACAGCCATCGGCCCGCGCGCAGCGGCCACAGGCGCGGGGTCGCTGACGAAATGCCGGCCGAGGATCTGGTGCGTGAGCGCCATGTACGCACCCCGCAGCGCGCTCTCCAGCACCGGGTAATCGCCCGTGGCGAAGCCGAACAGCCGGCTGCAGAAGCGCAGCGCGACCTGCTCGGCGAACTGCGCAAGGTCGAAGGACGGCGCGCGCAGCCAGATCGGCTCGGCCTCGGCAACCGCCAGTTCGGCCAGCGCGGTCACCGTTGAGGGGTCATAGCGCAGCGCCTTCGCGGCAGCGGTGCGCTGGCGCTTGCGCAGCGTCTCGTGGTCGAGGCCCAGCAGGAAGGTACCGGAACCGAGCTTGTTGTAGGCCTCGTTGCTGAAGGCATCGCCGTTGCGCAGCACGGCCGCGATGTCGTCGGCATCCAGCAGCATCCGCACCTTCCTGTGCCCGTAGGTCCGGTCGTGCCGCACCGGACTGCCCTCAGGCTCGTACTCGTTCTCGTGGCGGATCGCGCGGCTTGGAACCGTCAGAACGCCCTCCAGGCCCGGGCGTTTCAGCAGTTGCTCGAACAACGCATCGCGCTGCGGCGGCAGGCTCTGCGGATCGTGCGGCCGCAGGTTGCGCCAGTCGCACAGCCACTCGAACAGCATGCGGTTGCGCGCATGGTTGGTCGTCGCTGCGGCGTACCAGGTCGGCAGATCGACCGGCCCGGGCCGGAACTTCCTGTCGGTCGTCATCACCACCTCCCCGCGTTGCCGCCTGAAATACTCAACTGACCGAGCTCAACCTCAACTGATGGACCGCAGCAGCTCTCGCGCCTGTCGCAGATCGTGCGTCTCCAGCCCTTCGGTGAACGACGCGTAGGCCGGCTTCAGCAGCTGCAGCGCCTCGCGCGTGCGGCCGTCCTCGTGCCACAGCCGCGCCAGGCTGGTGGCGCTGCGCAGCGCGAAGCCGCGCTTGTGCTGCTGCATCGCGAGCGCGTGCGCCGCGCGCAGGCCCTGCTCGGCCACCCGGCGCGCCGCCGGCAGCAAGGGGCCGTCGCGGCGCAGCGTCAGCTCGGCGATCAAGCGGCGCACCTCGGCCTCGTAGTAGCGCTCGCCGTGCGCCTGCACGATGCCCATCGCCTCGTCGAGCCGCGCCAGCGCCTGCACCAGGTCGCCGCCGCGCGCGAGGCCTTCGGCCAGCAGCGTCAGGTACAGCGGCCGCGTGACGACGGCACCGCTGCGCGCCCACAGCGCCAGGCCCTCGCGCATCTCGGCCACGCCCTCGTCGTGCCGTCCGCGCTCGCACTGCAGCCAGCCGCGCATCACGTGCGCATGCGCGAGCCACACTGCGAAGCCGCCTTCGTCGCAGATCGCGATCGCCTGCTCGGCGCAGGCCAGCGCCTGCGCGTGCTCGCCGCGGTAGCGGTGCACGTTGGCGGCGAAGCCGAAGGCCTCGCCGAGGCTGAACTTGTGGTCGAGCGTGCGTGCGAGCTGCTGCACGCGGTCGATGCGCGCCAGCGCGTCGTCCGGGTGGCCGAGCTCCCACTGGCCCCAGGCCGAGTAGCACAGGCACATCACGCCCGGGTCCTGCACCGCGGCGCGGCGATGGTGCTCCGGCCGGTACACCGCCAGGCACTCGTCCATGCGCTGCACCGCGGCCAGCCCGTGCCCCTCGTGGAACAGGATGTTGGCCGTGGCCCAGCGCACCTGCAACCGCGCCATCGGGTCGCCGCCCTGCTCGGCCAGCGCCTCGGCACGCCGCGCGATCTCGTGCGCCCGCCCGAAATCACCGCGCATGAAGTGGTAACCCTCCAGCCCGAGCTGCGCCTTCAGCTGCGCGACCGGGTCGCCCAGCTCGTCGCCCAGCTGCTCGGCGCGCACGTAGGCCCGCTCGACCGGCGGTGCGCCATAGCCTTCGGTCGCGATGTAGCGCGACGCGAGCAGCAGTTGCAGGCGCAGCTCGATGCCGCGCCGCTCGCGCTCTTGCGTCGGTTCATGCAATTGGCTCCCCAGCAGCGCCAGCGCGCGCTGCAGGTGCTGGATCGACTCGTCGTGCGCCGAGCGCGAGGCCGCGAGCCGCGCCGCCACCTCCCACTGCCCGAGCGCCTCGGCCGCGAGGCCCGCCTCGGTCTGGTGATGGGCCAGCAGCTCGGGCTGGCGCTGCGCCAGTTCGGGCCACGAGGCGCGCAGCACCGCCGCGACCGCGCGGTGCACCTGCTGGCGATCGCGCGTCCACAGCGACTGGTAGGCGATGTCGCGCACCAGCGCGTGCTTGAAGGCGCAGCGCCGCTCGCCCGAGGCACCGCCCGCCTCGTTGCCGCCGACGCTGGTCAGCAGCCCCGACTGCTCGATCAGGTCGAGCTGTGCCGCCAGTTCCTGCGGCGTCATCGGCCGGCCGCCGTGCGCCAGCACCTRCTCCAGCAGCGCGACCGGGAACTCGCGCCCGAGCACGGCGCCGAACTGCGCGACGGCGCGCGCCGGGCCGAGCCGGTCCAGGCGCGCCATCAGCAGGTCCTGCAGGCTGCCCGGCACGTCGAGCGCCTGCGGCAGCACCTCGTCGAGCGTCGCCCTTTGCTCCACCGCCATGCGCGCCGATTCCTCGAGGAACAGCGGCACGCCGTCGGAGCGCCCGGCCAGCAGCCGCACCACGCCGGCCGGCAGCAGCGATTCGCCGCAGGCCTGCTTCAGCAGCCGGCGCGATTCGTCGGGGCGCAGGCCGTGCAGCTCGATGGCCTGGTGCACGACCGGCGGCTGCCAGGATGCCGCGGCGGAAGCGGCATCGTCGGTCGCGGTGCGCTCGGTCAGCAGCACCAGCATCGGCGCCTGCCCGCCGCTGGCCAGCAGGCGGCCGAGGAATTCGCGCGTCGACGGGTCGACCCAGTGCAGGTCTTCGACCACCAGGCAGACCGGCCGCGCCTGCGCCGCGCGCTGGAACCACTCGACCAGCGTCGCGAGCGTGCGTTCGCGCAGGCGCTCCGGCGTGCCGGCCAGCGGCTCGCCCGGCAGCGACAGCAGCGCCGCCAGCACCGGCAGCGCCTGCGCCGCATCCAGCCCGGGCGGCAGCGCGTCGGCCAGCTTGCGCAGGCGCGCCGGACCGTCGTCATCGTCGCGCAGCCCCAGCCAGTGGTGCATCGCGTCGATCACCGCATGGAAGGCGCTGCTCGCGTGGTCGGGCAGGCAGCGGCATTCGAACGAGCGCGCGCCGCGCGCCTTCAGGCCGTGGCGGAACTCGCGCACCAGCCGCGACTTGCCGATGCCGGCGTCGCCGCGCAGCTGCACCACGCGCAGCGCGCCGTCCTGCAGCGCGTCCCAGTGGCGCACCAGCGCGGCCAGCTCGTCGTCGCGGCCGACGAAGGGGGTGAGCCGCGGCAGCGCGTCGAGCCGGTGCTCCTTGCGGTCGTGCAGCACGACGCCGGCGCGCTGGGCGCCCTCGATGCCCTTCAGCGCCAGCACGCCGTCCAGCGGCTGCACCGTGAAGCGGTGCTGCACCAGCGCGAGCGTCATGTCGGAGACCAGCACCGTGCCCGGCGCCGCCTTGCTCTGCAGCCGCGCGGCCAGGTGGATCGACACGCCGACCGGCTGGCCGGCCATCACCGAGACGCGCCCGGTGGCGATGCCGATGCGCACCTGCACCGGCGTCGACATGCCGGCCACCGACTGCACGATCGCCAGGCCCGCCGCCACCGCCTGCTCGGCGCTGCGCTCGCTGGCAGCCGGGTAGCCGAAGTACGACATCACGCCGTCGTCGCCCTGCGGATCGTCGGCGACGCCGCCGTGGCGCTCGATCTGCTCGATGCAGCGCTGGTGGAACTCGGCCAGCAGGCTCGCATAGCGCTCGCTGCCCAGCCGGTGCAGCCAGCCGGTGGAGTCGACGAAGTCGAACGACAGCGAGGTGACCTGGCGCGCATCGTTGCCGGCCGACGCGCGGGCGTCGGGCAGCACCAGCACCGCATCGCCATCGCCGTACAGCTGCAGCCACGGCGCGCCGCTCTTGTCATGCAAGCCGCGCGCTGCCCGCACCGCCTCGGCGATCGGCTGGGCCTGCGCGAGGCGCTCGCACAGCGCGCCGAACCAGCTGGGGGCCCCTTCCTCGGCGCTTGCGTCGCCGGGCGGCACGACCAGCAGGCTCGCCCCGAGCAGCGCCAGTTGCTGCGCGAGCAGCGCCAGCTGGAGCCCGGGGACCTGCCCGACGACGAAGAGCTTGGGTGGGCGCAACCACGTCACGCCGGCCAGCAACTCGTGCGGCGCGCCGCTGTCGAGTCGGATCACGTCGTGCCCGGCCAGCAGCCCGGCGATCGCATCGGGCGGCACGGCATCGCGCGCCAGCGTGGTCGACACGACGGTCGGGCTGTCGAGCGCCGGCAGCACCGGCCGGGTCGCCTCGGCGTGGCCGGCCGCATCGCCCAGCCGCAGCACCTGCAGCGGGCCGCGCCGCGGCACGCGCCGCACCGTGGTGGCCGTCAGGTCCGGTGGCGAATCGGGGTCGGCGGGCCGGTCGTCATCGACCAGCAGGTGCCGCGCGACCCGCCAGCGCTCGCCGAGCAGGCCGTGGCCGTCGCTGGCCAGCTCCCAGTGCAGGCCGTGCAGCGCCGCGCCGAGTTGCAGGTTCAGCCGGCGCGGCTCGCTGCCGCGCAGCGTGGCACCGATGACGCCCGGGAACAGCTGAGCGAACAAGGTGACGCTCGCGTGCAGGTCGCCTTCAGCGGCGGCATGCGACAGCCGGCGCAACGCCGGCAGGTCGGGCACGGCCCGGGCATGCCGGCCCACCGATTGCCCATCGGTGATGAAGACATCGCAAGACCCGGATTCGTCCAGGCGCGCCGTGACGTGGAACGGCGGCAGATCGTGTGCTCGCGCACTGCGCATTCAAACTTCCCCCTGCGGGAAATCTAACCGCAAACGCGCCTGTCTGACACACTTTGCTACACGCCATCCGCCGGACTGTCGACCAGTTCCGCTTGCACTGTCATCCCCAATGTGTCGGATGGGTTGGAACCGGTACCGGCCCCGGCCGTCCGCGCATACCATGCACGACACCTCGGCTCGCCAGGGAGGGATGGCCCTTGGAATCGGCATCGTCAGAGCGCCCGGCCCGGCCGTGGTGGCGAACGGCGCAGCTCGCGCTGTGGCTGATCGTGGCCGGTGCCACCGCCTTCGGCGTGACCGCCGGCGCCGGCTACCGCGGCCTGCAGGAC
>NZ_JBFUCB010000343.1:0-6436 GCF_056405435.1 Rhizobacter sp. P1_G5
TAGTAGTGGAACTCGTAGATCACGTTGGTCCAGCCGTAGTCCGACGGCCGGGTGATCGCGGTCCAGTCCCAGATGCCTTCCATGATCACGATGTGGTTCGGGTCGACCGCACGGATCTCGTTGTAGAAGCGGTTGTACATGTCCAGCACCGGGCGCGTCGCCGGTGACGGGTAGCTCAGCGACGGCTCGTTCAGCAGGTCGTAGCCGGCGACGGTCGGCTCGTTGCGAAAGCGCGTGGCGAGCTCGCGCCAGAACGTCAGCGCCTGGTTCTGGAACGTCGTGTTGTTCCACAGCTGGCCCGAGCCGCCGATGCGCCCGCTGTGGTCGGCCCCGTTCTGCGAACCCGGCGCGCCGTGCAGGTCGAGGATCACGTACAGGCGGTACTTCTTCGCCATCGCCACCACCCACTCGATGCGGCGGAAGTCGATCCTGCCGGCGGCATCGCGCTTCCACGAACCATCCTCGTTCATGTGGTTCAGGTAGTAGATCGGCAGGCGCACCGCGCTCATGCCGAGCTCGCTGAGGATCCTGAAGTCCTTCTCCTGCAGGTAGCTGTCCTGGTAGGCGTTGATCAGCGCATCGCGGCCCGCATCGCCGAAGCGCTGGCTCAGCGTCTTGCGCATCGTGTAGTCGTCGCTCGCACCGGCGAGCGGCGACATCCACGTCTCGTGCACCTGCCAGCCGCCGAGGTTCACGCCGCGCAGGTAGATCGGGTCGCCGGTGCCGTTCTGGTTGCGCACCAGGCGGCCGTCGACCTTCAGGAAACTGCTGTGGGCGGCGGCGGTGCCGGCCAGCACGAGGGCAGCCACGGGCAGCAGGGCAAACCGCGAGGCAAGGCGTGAAAGGAGTTTCATGGTCGGACTGGAGTGGAAGAAAGTGGAAACGTTTCCAGTCCGGGATTCTTCGGGGCCGGGGCGCGGATCATCCTCGGGCAAACCCTCGATCGGGCGGCGGGGTTGTCACCGCCTGCAACCGTGGCGTCAGCGGTGCGTGAGCTGCAGCGTGCCGGCCGGTCCGGGCGTGACGGTGATCGCGCCGTAGCCCGGCAGTTGCGGGTGCAGTGTTGCGATTGGATGCGTGTGCGTGGCGGTGATCACGACGATCGCGGCGCCCGCCGCCTCGGCGGCCGCGATGCCGGCCGGCGCGTCCTCGAAGACGAGGCAGGCCTCGACCGCCACGCCCAGCCGCTGCGCCGCGAGGCGGAAGCCATCGGGGGCCGGCTTGCCGTTCACCACATCGTCCGCGGTCACGATCACGGCCGGCAGCGGCAGGCCCGCGGCCTCGATGCGGCGCAGCGCGAGCGCGCGCGGCGCCGAGGTGACGATGGCCCAGCGATCGGCCGGCAACGCGGCCAGGAAGGCAGCGGCGCCGGCGATCGCATCGATGCCGGCCACGTCGTCGATCTCGCGGCGCGTGATCTCGTCGGCCTCGGCTTGCGCGTCGACACCGGGCAGCGCGAGCTGGCGGATCGTCTCCACCGCACGCCGGCCGTGGATGGTCGGCAGGAAGGCGGCGACGTCCAGCCCGTGCCGCGCCGCCCAGCCGGCCCAGACCCGCTCGGCCGCCGCGATCGAGCTGAGGATCGTGCCGTCCATGTCGAACAAGAAGGCGGCGAAGCGGCGGTCGGCGTACGGCGGGGTCATGGCGGYCCTGGGACTCGTGGAAGGAGCCCCAGGGTAACGCGTGTGGCCGCGGTCTCAGCCGCCGAGCGCCCGCGCCACCAGCGCCTGCTGCTGCCGCTGGTGCACCGCCTGCGACGACACCGCGCCGGCGGCCGTCACCGCGCGCGACACCTCGCTCAGCACGGCACCGCGCGGGCAGGCCTCGGCGAGATCGTCGCGCACGAACGCCCAGGCGCCCTGGTTGCGGGTTTCCTCCTGCGCCCACACCAGCTCGCGCAGCTGCGGGTAGCGCTGCAGCACCGCACCCAGCCCGGCCTGCGGGAACGGGTACAGCTGCTCGAGCCGCACGATCGCGACATCGTTGCGGCCCTGCGCCACGCGGGCGCTGTGCAGGTCGTAGTACAGCTTGCCGCTGCAGAGGATGACGCGCGTCACCTGCGACGCATCGGCCACCGCGGCGTCGTCGAGCACCGGCTCGAAGCCACCCGTCAACAGCTCGCCGACCGTCGAATGCGAGGCCGATTCGCCGTACAGCACCGCCTTCGGTGTCATCACGACCAGCGGCTTGGCCTGCTCATCGAGCGCCTGCCGGCGCAGCAGGTGGAACCACTGTGCCGAGGTCGACGGGAAAGCCACGCGCAGGTTGTCGCCGCCGCACAGCTGCAGGAAGCGGCCGAGGAAGGCGTTCGAATGCTCCGGCCCGACCCCTTCGTAACCGTGCGGCAGCAGCAACGCGAGCGCCGAGCGGCAGCCCCACTTCGCTTCGCCGGCGCTGATGTACTGGTCGACGTACACCTGCGCGCCGTTGACGAAGTCGCCAAACTGCGCCTCCCAGATCGTCAGGCCGCGGCCTTTGCTGCCGCTGCCTTGCGCGCCGGCCTCCACGCTGTAGCCGTACTCGAAGCCGAGCACCGCCTCTTCCGACAGCACCGAGTTGACGATGTCGAAGCGCGCACCGCCTGCTGCGACCTGCTGCAGCGGCGTGAACTCGCCGGCCCCCGTCGCCGCCTGGTTGTGCCAGACCGCATGGCGGTGCATGAAGGTGCCGCGGCGCACGTCCAGGCCCGACACGCGCACGTCGGTGCCGGCGCCGAGCAGCGAGGCATAGGCCATGTTCTCGGCGAAGCACCAGTCGATGCGCGCAGCGTCGCTGCCCGCCGCATGCGACCACTGCTGCACCAGCGTGTGAATCGCCGGGTGCGGCTGGAAGCCGCCCGGCAGCGCGGTCATCGCCGCCACCGCCGCCTGCAGGCGCTCGCGCGACCAGGCCGCGTGCGGCTGCGCTTCGCCGGCCACGACGGTGTTCGCCGCCGTCCCGGCTGCACCCGCGGGCTGCCTGGCCGAGAACGCCTCGATCGCCGCGGCACGCCCGGCGGCGATGTAAGACGCCATCTCCGGCTCGCTCGCCATCCCGGCCGCCACCAGCGCCGCGCCATGCACCTCGACGACCGAGGGCTTCAGCTCGGCGCGCGGGTAGGTGCCGGGGCTGCTCAACGCCGGCATGTCGTGCTCGGAATGGCCGAGCCGGCGGTAGCCGATCAGGTCGATCACGATGTCGGTGCCGAACTGCGCGCGGTACRCCAGCGCGATCTGCGCGGCGCGCTGCAACTGCTCGGGTGCATCGGCATTCACGCGCAGCACCGGCGCGTCCGCCATGCGTGTCACGTCGGTGCAATAGCGTGCGGCCTGCGCGTCCATCGCGTTCGGTTCGGTGAAGCCGAGCTGGTTGTTGATGATCACATGCACCAGGCCGCCGACCGCATAGCCCGGCTTCTGCGTCACCGCGAGCGTCTCCATCACGACGCCCTGCCCCGCGAACGCGGCGTCGCCGTGCAGCACGATCGCCATCGCGTGGCTGTCGCCGCCACGCACCTGGCTCGCGCGCGCCATGCCGGCCACGACCGGGTACACGCTCTGCAGGTGCGAGGGGTTGTGGGCCAGCGTCAGCGCGATCTCGCCGTGCCGCGTCGCGATGCGGCGGCGGCCGCCCAGGTGGTAGACGAGGTCGAGGTGCTGCTGCGGATCGTGCGCCTGCGGATCGAGGTAGTCCATCACCTCGCCCGCCGGCAGGCCCAGCAGGTTGACCAGCACGTTGACACGGCCGCGGTGCGGCATGCCCATGAACACCTCGGCGACGCCGTGCGATGCAGCGCGTTCGAGCAGCGCATCGAGCAGCGGCAGCAAGGCCTCGCAGCCTTCGAGCGAGAAGCGCTTGCCATGCGGAAAACGGCGCGCCAGGTGGTGCTCCCAGGCTTGCACCTGGATCAGGCGGTCGAGCAGCCCGGTGTCCGGCGACGTGGCCGCCGGCAAGGCTTCCATGCGGGCCTGCAGCCACGCGCGGCGCGCGTCGTCGCGCACGGCCGACGCATCCAGCGCGAGCGGTCCGCAGTACGCGGCCTTCAAGCGCCGGTCGAGCTCATGCGCATCGCGCGCGCCGAGCCACGGGGTTTCGTCATGCGTCAACGCATCGCCCGGCGACAGCCCGAAGCGCTGCAGCGACAGGCCCTGCACGTCGAGYGRCCGCGACAACCCGAGCGGGTCGAGCGCCGCATGGCGGTGCCCGTGCGCGCGGTGTGCCTCGACGAAGCGGTGGACTTCCGGCGTGAGCCGGGCCGGACGCAGCTGTGCGTCCTCGTGAAACGAAGTGATCAAGATTCCGTCCTCCCTGACAGAAAGGTGATGGAGATGTACTGCGCGGAACTGAACAGGACGGGTCAGCACTCTGGTGGTGCCTGCCGTCCGATCGACCGTCTCCTCTCACACCGCGCCACGGATGGCGCGGCCTCACTGGATCCCGGAATCTCGCGTCGTCAAAGGGCGAACGAGCGGACCACGTGCGTCAGCTGCTTCGCCTGGTCCTGCAGCGCGCGTGCCGAGGCGGTGCCCTGCTCGACCATCGCCGCATTGCGCTGCGTGGAATCGTCCATCTGCAGGATCGCGCTGTTGACCTGCTCGATGCCCATGCTCTGCTCGCGGCTTGATGCGCTGATCTCGGCCACGATCTCGCTGACGCGCTTGATGCTGCTGACGACCTGCTTCATCGTCACGCCGGCCTGCTCGACCATCTTGCTGCCCTCGTCGACCTGGTTGACCGAGGCGTCGATCAGCGACTTGATCTCCTTGGCGGCCGTCGCGCTGCGCTGCGCGAGGCTGCGCACCTCGCTGGCCACCACTGCAAAGCCGCGGCCCTGCTCGCCGGCGCGCGCCGCTTCCACGGCGGCGTTCAGCGCCAGGATGTTGGTCTGGAACGCGATGCCGTCGATCACGCCGATGATGTCGGCGATCTTCTTCGACGAGGTCGAGATCGTGCTCATCGTGTCGATGACCTGGCCGACCACCTGGCCGCCCTGCGTCGCGACGGTCGAGGCCGACATCGCCGACTGGTTGGCCTGGCCCGCGCTGTCGGCGCTGAGCTTGACGGCCGCRGTCAGCTGCTCCATCGCCGACGCCGTCTGCTCCAGCGCACTCGCCTGCTGCTCGGTGCGTGCCGACAGGTCGGTGTTGCCCTGCGACACCTCGTGCGCCGCGGTGGAAATCGTGTCGGCGCCGGTGCGCACCTCGGAGACGATGCGGTGCAGGCTGTCGACCATGTGCTGCAGCGCCAGGATCAGCCGACCCACCTCATCCTTGCTGTGCACCTCGACCTTGTAGGTCAGGTTGCCTGCGGCGACCGACTCGGCCAGTTCGATCGCGCGCTGGATAGGGTGGGTGATGGAGCGCGTGATGGTCCAGGCCGTCAGCACGCCCAGCAGCACGGCGAGCACCGAGGCACCCACCATCTGCAGCTTCGCGGTGCGCGAGCTGCCCTTCGCGGTGGCCACGTCGTCAAGCATGCTCTGCGACTGGCGGGCCACCATCTTGTCGATCAGCGCGTAGTAGCGCGCCTGCGGCGCGGCCATCTCGTCCTGGTAGACGACCATCGCCTCGTCGCGCTTGCCGGCAGCCATCAGGTCGAAGACCTTGCGCACGACCACGCCGTACTCCTTGCGCGCCTTCGATTGCTCCTCGAATTGCGCCTTGTCCTCGTCGGTGTGCAGCAGCTTCTCGAAATCGGCGAGGTTCTGCGTGTTCGCCGCACGGATCGAGGCGTACTCGTCCATGTACTTCTTCAATTGATCGGGGTTGGTGGACAGCAGGATGCGGCCGATCGTCACGGCGCCGTGGTCGCCCTTGGTCTTGATCTTGTTGGCGAGCGCAATCTGCGCATAGCGGTCGTCGACCACGCTGTCCATCACCGAACTCAGCCCGTTGAGGACCGAGGTGGCGACGCCGAGGATCACCAGCAGCAGCGCGATGACGACCGAAAAGGCCAGCGCGAGACGCGAACCGATCTTGAGGTTCGACAGATTCATCTTTTTACTCCCTGAACGTTGCGACGTGAATTGCTTCAGGGTTATCGACAATGAAGGCGCGGGACTGAGTCCAATTCAGGACATTTCAGGCCAATTCAGCCGCAATTTCGGCGCTATCGGTCACAGTGTGAAACATGTGTTCCGACCCGCCCGGGCCCCTGCCCTCCATCCCCACCGTGTTCCGCCTGTCGTTGTGGCGACAGGGGACGCATGTCGGATGGCTGGGCGAGAACTGCGCCGAGTGGGCGGTGCTGGTGCCCGACATCCGGCGTGCGCTGCTGCTGGAGCCGTGTCCGTACAACGGCTCGGTGTACTACCAGGTGAGCAACAGCCTGCGCTATCTCACCGTCAGCCCCGACGCCTGCATCGGCTTCTACAACTGGGCGAATGCCAGCGGCTTCACGCGCGAAGGCCGGTACCTGGTGTCGGACGACACGGGGCAGAAGCTGGCGCAGCAATCCG
>NZ_JBFUCB010000344.1:0-6407 GCF_056405435.1 Rhizobacter sp. P1_G5
GTCGCGAGCAGCGTGTTCCAGATCCGCGCCCGCCTGAAATCGGGCCGGCCGCCGCGCGCCTACTGGGGCATGCACCTGGCCCACATCGGCATCGCGACCTTCGTCGTCGGTGTCACGATGGTGAAGGGCTACGAGGTCGAGAAGGACGTGCGCATGGCCGTCGGCGAGACCGTCGCGCTCGGCGGCTACACGGTCAAGCTGCTCGGCGTCAACGAAGTGCGCGGCCCCAACTACATCGCGCAGCGCGGCGACGTCGAGCTCTCGCGCGACGGCCAGGTGCTGCGCACGCTGAACCCCGAGAAGCGCAACTACCTGTCGTCGCAGATGCCGATGACCGAGACCGCGATCGACAGCGGCCTCACGCGCGACCTGTACGTCTCGCTCGGCGAGCCGCTGGAAGCCACCCCGGACGGCAAGGCCGCAGCCTGGAGCGTGCGGGTGTACTACAAGCCCTTCGTCGTGTGGATCTGGCTCGGCTGCCTGCTGATGGCCGCCGGCGGCGGGCTCGCGGCCAGCGACAAGCGCTACCGATTGAAGCTGAAGCAGCGGGTCGGCCTGCCGGTGTCAGGCGCCACCGGAGCGGCGGCATGAAGAAGTACTTCCTGATCCCGCTGGTGCTGTTCGCGGTGCTGGCCGTGTTCCTCGCGGTCGGCCTCAACCACGATCCGCACGAGGTGCCGTCGCCGCTGATCGGCAAGCCGGCGCCGATGTTCGCGCTGCCGCGGCTCGATGCATCCGCGGGTGTCGCAACAGACGCGGCGAAGTTCAGCCCGCAGGAGATGCGTGGCAAGGTGTGGATGCTGAACGTCTGGGCCACCTGGTGCGGCCCGTGCCGCCAGGAGCATCCGGTGCTCGTCAACTTCGCGAAGCTGAACCTGGTGCCGGTGGTCGGCCTGAACTACAAGGACAAGGGCGACGACGCCAGGCGCTGGCTGACCGAGTTCGGCAACCCGTATCTCGCGACCGCGGTGGATGCCGATGGCCGCGTCGGCATCGACTACGGCGTCTACGGCGTGCCCGAGACCTACCTGATCGACAAGACCGGCACGATCCGCTTCAAGCAGATCGGCCCGCTGACCCCCGAAGTCCTGAGTTCGAAAGTCATTCCCATGCTCAAGGAGTTGGGCGCATGAGGTGGCTCGTCATCGGGGCCGCGCTGGCCCTCGCCTTCACCTGCAGTGCACGCGCCGCCGACGCACCGCCGCTGGCCCAGGACCAGGTCGTCGAGGCGCGGCTGGTCGGCATTGCCGAGGAGCTGCGCTGCCTGGTGTGCCAGAACGAATCGCTGGCCGGCTCGCGCGCCGACCTGGCGGAAGACCTGCGCCGCGAGATCCGCACGCTGATCCGCCAGGGCAAGACCGACCAGGAGGTGATGGACTACCTGGTCGCCCGCTATGGCGATTTCGTGCGCTACCGGCCGCCGATGAAGCCGACCACGTACCTGCTGTGGCTGGGGCCCTTCGCGCTGCTCGGCGGTGGGCTGGTGGCACTGGTCACCTTCCTCCGCCGCCGCACTGCGCCCGATGCGGTCGCGCTCACCGCCGATGAGCAACAGCGTGCCGCGGCCCTCCTGAACAACGACAAGAACCCCTGAGATGGCAACCTTCCTGATCGCGGCGGCCCTGCTCGTCGCCGCCACCCTGCTCGTGCTGCTGCGACCGTGGCGCCGCGCCGCCCAGGCGGCCCGGCGGGACGACCTGACCGCCCGCGACGCCAACACCGCCGTCTACCGCGACCAGCTGGCCGAGATCGACCGCGACCTCGCGGCCGGCACGCTGCTGCCCACCGACCACGAGCAGGCGCGCAGCGAGCTGCAGAAGCGGCTGCTGGCCGATGCCGGCGCGGCCGAGCCGGCGATGGCGCCGCTCACGTCGGGGCGCGGCACGATGATCGCGCTCGCGATCGCGCTGCCGGTGCTGGCGGCGGGCCTCTACGCCTGGCGCGGCACCCCGTCCGCACTGGTCCCGCCCGCGGCGCAGCACAGCGACGTGACGCAGCAGCAGATCGAGCAGATGCTGGCCACGGTGGTGGCGCGCGTCGAGAAGAACCCGAACGATTCGAAGGCCTGGATGGTGCTCGCCCGCTCGTACCGCGCGATGGGCCGGCTGGCCGAGTCGGCGAACGCCTTCGAGAAGATGGGCCGCGAGACGCTGGACCGCGACCCGGTGCTGCTGACCGAGTACGCCGACGTGCTGGCCAACCTGGCGAAAGGCGACCTGCAGGGCAGGCCGCTGAAACTGGTGGAGCAGGCGCTGGCGCTGGACCCGAACCACGCGATGGCGCTGTCGATGTCGGCGACGGCGGCCTACCAGCGGCAGGATTTCAAGACGGCGGCGGCGCAGTGGCAGCAGCTGCTGCCGATGCTGCCGCCCGAATCCGACTACGCGAAGTGGGTCGTGCAGACGCTGGCCGAGCTGCGTGCGGGCGGTGGGGCAGCTTCCGCACCCGTGGCCGCAGCGGCGCGTGCCGCGTCGCCGGCGACCGCTTCCGCGAAGCCGGCCGCCACCGCTGCCGCGACCGCGGTCAGCGGGCGCGTGACGCTGTCCCCTGCCCTCGCGTCGAAGGTGCAGCCCGGCGACACGGTGTTCGTGTTCGCGCGCGCCGTGCAGGGCCCGCGCATGCCGCTGGCCGTCAAGCGCGGCCTGGTGTCCGACCTGCCGATGGACTTCGTGCTCGACGACTCGACCGCGATGAGCCCGGAGTTCAAGCTGTCGAGCATGGCCGAGGTGCGTGTCGAGGTGCGGGTGTCGCGCAGCGGCAGCGCGACGCCGTCGGCCGGCGACCTGATCGGCCAGGGGCCGGTCGTGAAGCCGGGCGCCACCGGGGTCGCGGTGCAGATCGACCAGATCCGGCCTTGAGCGTTGCACGCGTGATGCCTTCGCATCGGCATCGCGCGCTTCGCATCCGGACCGGGGGCACGTGCCCGCTCCCGGCGAGACTTCCTTTCAGCGCAGTCGTCCCGACGGCGTCCCCACTGAAAGGAACTCACATGCCCATTCCCGCAATCGGTCTCGCGCTGTCCCGCGCCCTTCCCGCCGCCACGAACCTGCTGAGCAAGGCCCCYGGCCTGCAAGGCATCAGCAGCCTGCTCGGCGGCGGCGGTGGTGGCGATCAAGCCCAGGGCGCCCAGCAAGGCGGCCCGGGCGGTGCTGCCAGCTCCATCATCCAGCGCCTGAAGTCGATGATTCCGGGCGCCGGCGGTCAGGACTGACCCGGCACGACGCCTTGAAGATCGAACCGCCGGACAGGCCGCATTGCGGCCGCGTCCGGCACCCTTGATGCGTCCGCGACACGGCGGACCGCTTTCCGGAAGCCCGTCATGAGCCTGCACACCGAAGACGACATTGCGCAAATGAGCCGGGAGATGATCGGCGCGATCACGGCCCACGAACTCGACCGCGCCGAAGCGATCTGGTTCCAGCTGCGCGACCTGTCGAACGTCGCGCCGTCGGCACTTGCCATCGGCGCCTTCATCCCGATCCTGCACAACCGGCCG
Source organism: Rhizobacter sp. P1_G5 (assembly GCF_056405435.1). NCBI lineage: Bacteria > Pseudomonadati > Pseudomonadota > Betaproteobacteria > Burkholderiales > Sphaerotilaceae > Rhizobacter > Rhizobacter sp. P1_G5. The sequence continues at coordinate 3,497 of NZ_JBFUCB010000344.1, forward strand.
ATCGATGCGCTGCACTTCCTGAACACGCTGCCCGACGACTGTGCGCCGGACCTGAAGGCCTTGTGCATGTACCTGATCGGCGACCCGATCTGGCACCTGGAAGCCAACGCGCTGGCCGAGAGCCCCGATCCGCTGATGCGCTCGGCGATGCGGCAGTTGCTGGAGACGAGCAGCGCCGTCAACTGAGGCTTGCGTCGCGACACGTGGCGTCGGCCTTCAGCGTCCGCGGAACAACCGGTTGTATTCGAACGGGCGGACGACCTGGGCAGACAAGGCCTTCGCGCCGGGATGCAACGGGTTGATGAGGGCTGCAGACTCTTCGGGAACGATGACCGAGGGCATCTCGAGGATCGCCRCCGTCATGCCGCGCAACCAGTCGGCGCCCGCCTGAGCGCTGGCACGCCCCGCCGGAATGGCAGCCCACGAAGGCGCGAGCCGGGACACATCCAGCACGTTCCTGGCGGCCCAGACGCTGTCCGGAACATCGATCCGCACCAGGAACCTGTTCAGGGGCAGGCCTGAATCATCGACGTGCGCCGGGGTCTCGAGCACCGCCATGGCAATGGTCGGCGCCGTGTACAGCGCGGGCTGCCCGTCATCGTTCCACCGGCCAGGGCTCTTGGCGGCCCCGCTTCCGCTCAGATCGTCTGCCGCGTACCTGCGCGTCTCGGCCGCAATCCGCCACAGAATCATTGGTACGCACCGCTCTCGATGGCGCCGAGCAGCTTCGTGACGACCGCCAGCCCCGTGGGCGTGTCGATGAAGTCCGCGGGCTTGCGCCCCCCGAGCGCGGGCTGCGGTGTCTCCAGCCATTGCCCGAGCCACCTGGCGGAGTCGAAGCCCTTGGCTTCGGGCGCGGTCGAGTTGTCGACGATGTCCCGGGCGATCCCGAGCAGCCTGGCCAACCCGAGTGCAGCGCGCCCGCCGTTGCCGGTGAGCAGTTCGCCCGCAGCGACCTTCTTCTCGGCCGTGGCCTTCGGCACGCCGAGGATGTCGAACATGCGCTGCGCCGGGATCTCCATGCGCCTGGACAGGTCCTTCACGAAGATGCCGGCAACCCCTTTGCGCTCGGTCTCGATCAGGCGCATCGGGTCCGCGGCATGGACGTTCATCACGAAGTCGTCGATCCCCTTGCTCGGGCTGTAGGTGACGTTCGTGATCGACACCGCCTTCGACGTGGCCTTGCGCCCAGGCACCTGCTGCGTCGTGCTCTTCAATCCGACCACTGCAATCTCCGTCTATATGGAGACGAAGTGTAGCCTCGATATGGACGAATCTTCAGTACCCCTATCAGCCCGGATGCGCAGCGCTACGCCGAACACCTGGCCGCGCAAGGCCTGCACGCGCAGGTGCGCAACCAGGACGACAGCCTGCGCATCATCGACAAAACTGCCGCAGCAGGGCCGCGGTGTACTCCGACGGCCGGAAGACATCTTCTTCGGACATGGGTGTCGGGCTCGTGATGACACCGGCATGCTGCCGCCGGACGCGTGGTGGCGGCCATCGGCGGATTGCTGAAATTGCGAGGGCGTGGGGCTGATATCGCTGGACGGGAACACGGATTGCCCACGTCTTTGACCAGACGACAAGGGAAATCGATGGACAAGATCAAGGTCGCGGGCCACGGCGTCGAGATCGCGTTGCGAATGGCCGGTGTCGCGAGCCGTCCGGCGCTGTTGTTGCTGCACGGATGGCCCCATTCACATGCGCTCTACGAGCCGGTGCTTCGCGACTTGTCCGAGCGCTTCTTCGTCCTCGCGCCCGATCTGCCGGAGATCGGCGAGTCTCGTGGCGCGCCACGATCAGCCGAGAAGACGGCGCTCGCCGACGTGCTGATCGCTGCGGCCGAGCAGGCGGGTGGCAGCGACATCATCGTCGCAGGCATCGACGTGGGCGGCATGATCGCTTTCGCCGCCGCCCGCGACCACGGCCTGCGCATCCGTGGCGCGGTCGTCACCAACACCGTCGTGCCCGGCCTCGATCCCTGGGGGAAGCTGCTTGCCGATCCACACATCTGGCATTTCGCCTTTCACGCGATTCCCGACCTGCCCGAGACGATGGTGCAGGGCCGGCAGCGGCCGTACTTCGACTACTTCACCAACATCCTGGCGGGTGACGCCAAGGCGGTGACCGAGGCGTACCGAGCGCGCTTTGCCGAAGCCTATGCGCGGCCCGAGGCCTTGAAGGCTGGCTTTGATTGGTACCGAGCGCTCGCCGCCGACGCCGAGCACAACGCGCATCCGAAGGCCATTGAAACGCCGCTCTTGTACCTGCGTGGAGACGCCGATGGCCGTTCGCCGGATGACTACCTGCCCGGGTTGCGCAAAGCCGGTGTACGCCATCTCACGAGCGCGGTGCTGGCGGGCAGCGGCGAATTCGCGCCGCTCGAGGCGCCGTGGGCTTTTGTGGAGGCGCTGATGGACTTTGGGGCATCCATGACGAGATCGTGAGCTGGCGTCTCGCAGGCCGCCCGATCGACACGGCAAGGAAGTCCCCATGGCCTCAAAACGCAAACGGCTCCCGAAGGAGCCGTTTTTCACTCTGGAGGCGCGGGCCGGAGTCGAACCGACCTACACGGATTTGCAATCCTCGGGCTCCCTTGCGATTCAATGCGATAGTGAAAAACCGCGCCATTCTCGCGGCAGGCCGTCATGTCCTCGACGCTCTCGACTAGCTGCTTAGAAGTCTGATCGTCGATCGAGCGCCACGGCGGATGCGCGCGACAGTTGCCTAACTCTGGATCTGGGCGAGGCCACAGGCCGGACGCGGGCTGCCAGGACCCGGTTAGACGCACGGACGAACCGGTTTGCGGATGCCGCCGCGCCATGGTCGAATTTGATTCAGTGGACTTGGCTTGACAGTTCCTTTGGCGAGACCGTTCCCAAATCGCTCCAAGTTAAGTCCTTGATCC
>NZ_JBFUCB010000345.1:0-6406 GCF_056405435.1 Rhizobacter sp. P1_G5
ATCATCAGCAGCGTGATCAGCGCGAACGGCCACGCCATCGGCGCGAACATCGCCGGCAGCAGCACGAGCAGCAGCACGACGGCGGTGATGATGCGTTGCTTCAGCACGCTCAGGCCCCCGCCTCGGTCGCCACGTCGGCACTGTTCACGCGGCCGAAGCGGCGGTCGCGGCTCGCGTAGTCGGCCAGCGCGGCATCGAGCTGCACGGTGCCGAACTCCGGCCACAGGCAGTCGCTGAACACCAGTTCGGAGTACGCCACCTGCCACAGCAGGAAGTTGCTGATGCGCACCTCGCCGCCGGTGCGGATGAAGAGGTCGGGATCGGGCGCGAAATTCATCGCCATGTAGCTGCCGAGCTTCGCTTCGTCGAGCTCGTGCGCCGGCACGCCGGCCGCGATGGCCTGCTGGCAGGCCTGCACGATGTCCCAGCGGCCGCCGTAGTTGAATGCGACCGACAGCGTGATGCGCCGGTTCCCGGCGGTGGTGCGCTCGGCCTCGTCCCAGGCGGCGCGCACCTTGTCGGACACCTGCGAGCGGTCGCCGACGATGCGGATGCGCACGCCCTCGCCCGCCAGCTTGGCCAGGTACTTCGAGACGGCGACCAGCACCAGGCTCATCAGCCCGGACACCTCTTCGGTCGGCCGCTTCCAGTTCTCGGACGAGAACGCGAACACGGTGAGGTATTCGATGCCGCGGTCGGCACAGGCTTCGACGGTGCGCACCAGCGCATCGACGCCCTGCTTGTGGCCGAAGAAGCGCGGCATCAGCCGTTTCTTGGCCCAGCGGCCGTTGCCGTCCATCACGATGGCCACGTGGCGTGGAACGCGGGCTACGGTGTCCACAGGGGTCGAGCGGGAAAACAGGGAGGAAACGATGCTGCTTTCACGGCCGCGTCAGACGGCCATGATCTCCGCTTCTTTGCCGGCGATCAGGCGATCGATCTCGGCGATCGTGCGGTCGGTCAGCTTCTGCACCTCGTCGAGCGAGCGGCGCTCGTCGTCTTCGGTGATCTCCTTGTCCTTCAGCAGCTTCTTCGCATGCTCGTTGGCATCGCGGCGCAGGTTGCGCGTGGCGATCTTGGCGTCTTCGCCGGCGTTGCGCACGACCTTGGTCAGGTCGCGGCGGCGCTCTTCGGTCAGCGCGGGCATCGGCACGCGCAGCAGGTCGCCCTGCGACGACGGGTTCAGGCCCAGGTCGGATTCGCGGATGGCCTTCTCGATCTTCGCGCCCATGCCCTTTTCCCAGGGCTGCACGGTGATCGTGCGGGCGTCCAGCAGGGTCACGTTGGCGACCTGGCTGATCGGCAGCATCGAGCCGTAGTAGTCGACCTGCACCTGGTCGAGCAGGCCCGGGTGGGCCCGGCCGGTGCGGATCTTCTGCAGTTCACCCTTGAACGATTCGATCGTCCGGCCCATCTTCTGCTCGGCCGTCTTCTTGATGTCGGCGATGCTCATGTYGGTTTCCTCAAACGCTCACACGTGGACGAGGGTGCCCTCGTCCTCACCCATCACCACCCGCTTCAGGGCACCGGCCTTGAAGATGCTGAACACCTTGATCGGCAGCTTCTGGTCGCGGCACAGCGCGAAGGCCGTGGCGTCCAGCACCTGCAGGTTGCGGGTGATGGCTTCATCGAAACTGATCTGACTGTAGCGCGTCGCGCTCGGGTCCTTCTTGGGGTCGGCACTGTAGACGCCGTCGACCTTGGTCGCCTTCAGCACGATCTCGGCGCCCATCTCCGCGCCGCGCAGCGCAGCGGCCGTGTCGGTCGTGAAGAACGGGTTGCCGGTACCGGCCGCGAAGATCACGACCTTGCCTTCCTCGAGGTACTGCAGCGCCTTCGGCCGCACGTAGGGCTCGACGACCTGCTCGATGCTGATGGCCGACATCACGCGGGCGGTCATGCCCTCCTGGCGCATCGTGTCGGCCAGCGCCAGCGAGTTCATCACGGTGGCGAGCATGCCCATGTAGTCGGCGGTCGCGCGGTCCATCCCGACCGAGCCACCGGCCACGCCGCGGAAGATGTTGCCGCCGCCGATCACGACGGCGACCTCGCAGCCGAGCTGCGTCACCTCTTGCACCTCGCGCACCATGCGAACGATGGTGGCCCGGTTGATCCCGTAGGCATCGTCGCCCATCAGGGCTTCGCCCGAGAGCTTGAGCAGGATTCGCTTGTACGCCGGCATGCGGTTTTCTCCCCGAGTTGGTCAAGCCTTGCGGCGCCGAAGTCTAACCACCGCGACAGGACGCCTCGTGAGCGCCCCGCCGCCTCTCGCTGTCTCTCTCGCCTCAGCCGCCCTTGGCGGCCGCGACCTGCGCGGCCACTTCGGCGGCGAAGTCGTCGACCTTCTTCTCGATGCCTTCGCCGACGACGTACAGCGTGAAGCCCTTGACGGTGGTGTTCGCGCCCTTGAGCATCTGCTCGACGGTCTGCTTGTCGTTCTTGACGAAGGTCTGGTTCAGCAGGCTGACTTCCTTCAGGAACTTCTGCACCGAGCCTTCGATGCGCTTCGCGACGATCTCGGCCGACTGCACCGGCTTGCCGGCAGCCTCGGCCGCCTTCGCATCTTCGGCAGCCTTGCCGGCGGCCACGGCGCGTTCCTTCTCGATCAGCTCGGCGGGCACTTCCGACGAGGCCAGCGACACCGGCTTCATCGCGGCGATGTGCATCGCGACGTCCTTGGCGGCGGTCTCGTCGCCTTCGAACTCGACCAGCACGCCGATGCGGGTGCCGTGCAGGTAGCTGGCCAGCTTGGCGCCTTCATAGCGCTTGAAGCGGCGGATCGTCATGTTCTCGCCGATCGTGCCGATCAGGCCCTTGCGGACGTCGTCGAGCGTCGGGCCGTAGCCGTCCTGCGAGTACGGCAGTGCCGACAGCGCAGCCACGTCGGCCGGTTTCTTCTCGGCGGCCAGCTGCGAGCAGGCCTTCGCGAAGTTCAGGAACATGTCGTTCTTCGAGGTGAAGTCGGTCTCGCAGTTGACCTCGACCAGCGCGCCGGCGTTGCCGACGACCGCCGCCGTCACGACGCCTTCGGCCGTGATGCGCGACGCGGCCTTGCCGGCCTTGCTGCCCAGCTTGACGCGCAGCAGCTCTTCGGCCTTTTCCATGTCGCCGCCGGCTTCCGTCAGCGCCTTCTTGCACTCCATCATCGGGGCGTCGGTCTTCGCGCGCAGTTCGCCGACCATGCTTGCAGTGATTGCAGCCATCTTGAATCTCCGTGTGCTGGGCGCCCCGCCGGAGGCCGGGCGCCGAATGATCTCGGGTTGAAAAAAAGGGGCTGTGACAGCCCCTTTGTGCGCTCGCCTTTCAGCGGGCAGGGGCATCGGGATCAGGCGTTCTCGCTGACTTCCACGAATTCATCGCCCTCGGCCGAAACGGCTTGCACCACTTCGTTGCTCGCGTTGGCCTTGCCGTCGATGATCGCATCGGCCACCGCCTTGGCGTACAGCGCCACGGCCTTCGACGAGTCGTCGTTGCCCGGGATCACGTAGTCGATGCCTTCGGGCGAGTGGTTCGAGTCGACGATGCCGATCACCGGGATGCCGAGCTTCTTGGCTTCGGCAACGGCGATCTTGTGGTAACCGACGTCGATCACGAACATCGCATCGGGCAGCGCGTTCATGTCCTGGATGCCGCCGATGTCCTTCTCGAGCTTGGCCAGGTCGCGCTGGAACATCAGCGCTTCCTTCTTGATGCGGATCTCGGTGCCGGCTTCGATCTGGGCCTGCATGTCCTTCAGCTTCTTCAGCGAGCCCTTGACCGTCTTGAAGTTGGTCAKCATGCCGCCCAGCCAGCGCTGGTCGACGAAGGGCATGCCGGCACGGCGGGCTTCCGTCGCGATGACTTCGCGAGCCTGGCGCTTGGTGCCGATCATCAGGATGGTGCCGCGGCGTGCTGCCAACTGGCGGATGAATTTCAACGCGTCGTTGAAGAGCGGCTGCGTCTTCTCGAGGTTGATGATGTGGATCTTGTTGCGATGGCCGTAGATGTACGGGGCCATCTTCGGGTTCCAGAAGCGGGTTTGGTGGCCGAAATGGACGCCGGCTTCCAGCATCTCACGCATGGTGATGGTCATGTGAACTCCAAAGGTTGGTTCTAGAATCCGTCTCGAATTGCAAGGTTTTGAGACCTCTGCAACACCTTTCAACAGCCGGATTCGCGATTTGTTTTCTGCTGCGCCACCTCTCTCGGTACGAGAGAGGGATTGCATTCAGATAAACCCGTAGAGTGTAGCACGGCCTCCTCCCCTCTCCATGCCTCTTGACCTCACCGCTGCCGTCAGCGAGATCCAGCTGGGTCGCTCGACCGCCGTCGACGCGCTGGCGCGCAGCCAGGCCGCCGCCGACCTCCCCGTCAACCGGCACACCTTCATCCGCCGCTTCGCCGGCACGCAGGCCGTCGCGGCCGGCATCGATGCGCAGGCCGCCGCCGGCCTGCCGCTGCCGCCGCTCGCCGGGTTGGCCGTCAGCATCAAGGACCTGTTCGATGTGGCCGGCCATCCGACAAGCGGCGCGTCGCGCGCGCTCGCCGACGCGCCCCCCGCAGCGCGCGACTGCACGGCGGTGTCCCGGCTGCGCGCCGCCGGTGCCGCGCTGATCGGCCACACGAACCTGACCGAATTCGCGTTCTCCGGCGTCGGCATCAACCCGCACCATGGCACGCCGCTGAATGCAGCCACCGCCGCGCTCGACCCGCAAGCGCGCATCCCGGGCGGCTCGACCGCAGGCGGCGCGACCTCGGTCGCCAGCGGCGCCGCCTGGGCCGCGCTCGGCTCCGACACCGGCGGYTCGATCCGCATTCCCGCCGCCCTGCAAGGCCTGGTCGGGTTCAAGAACACCGCACGCCTGACGCCACTCGACGGCGCGATCCCGTTGTCGACCTCGCTCGACACCGCCTGCGCGATCACCCGCTCGGTGCGCGATGCGGTGCTGCTGCACGAACTGCTGTCGGCGCGCCGCGTGACGCTGGCGCAGCGCCCGGCCTCCGCACTGACGCTGGCGGTGCCCGGCGGCGCCTTCCTCGACGGCCTGGACGCTGCGGTGGCCTCGGCCTTCGAGCGCAGCCTCGCCACGCTGCGCCGTGCGGGCGCCCGCCTGCAGGAGATCACGCTGACCGAAGTCGACGAGCTGGCTGCCATCAACGCCGCCGGTGGCCTGCCGGCGGCCGAGAGCTGGACCTGGCACCGCACGCTGCTCGGCACACGCGAAGCCGACTACGACCCGCGCGTCGCGCTGCGCATCCGCCGCGGCGAGCGCATGAGCGCGGCCGACTACATCGCGCTGCTGCAGGCCCGCGCAGGCTGGATCGCCCGCATGACGCCGCGCCTCGCGCCGTTCGATGCGCTGCTGAGCCCCACCGTGCCGATGGTCGCGCCCCTCGTGTCCGACCTGGCCGGCGACGACGCCTTCTTCTCGACCAACGCGCGCCTGCTGCGGAACCCGTCGGTCGTCAACATGCTCGACGGCTGCGCGCTCTCGCTGCCCTGCCACCGCACCGGCGAGATGCCGGTCGGCCTGATGGTGTGGAGCAGCGCGCTGCGCGACGACACCGTGCTCGACGTCTCGCTCGCGATCGAGCGCACGCTGTCCGACGCGGAGGCCGCCTGATGCGCGTCGCCGTGATCGGCGCCGGCATCGTCGGCGTCACGTCCGCGTACGAACTGGCCGCCGACGGCCACGACGTGACGGTGTTCGAACGCCGCGGCAGCGTGGCCGCGGAAACCAGCTTCGCGAACGCCGGCGTGATCGCGCCCGGCTACGTGACGCCGTGGGCCGCCCCGGGCATGCCGGGCAAGGTGCTGCGCCACCTATTCAGCAAGCACTCGCCGGTGCGCGTGAACCCGACGCTCGACCTGGCGACGCTCGGCTGGATGTGGCGCTGGTGGCGCGCCAGCAGCCTGCACAGCTTCCGCGCGAACCGCTCGCGCATGCAGCGCCTCGCGCTGTTCAGCCGCGACCGCCTGCACAAGCTGACCGCCACGCTGCAGCTCGAGTACGAGCGCACCGACGGCTACCTGGTGCTGTGGCGCACGGCGCGCGACGCGGCCCATGCGCAGGCCGRCATCGCGATGCTGCACGACCTGGGCATCCGCTTCGAGACGCTCGATGCGGCGCAATGCCGGCGCGTCGAACCCGGGCTGAACCCCGACACCCCGCTGCACGGCGGCCTCTACCTGCCGAACGACGAGGTCGGCAACTGCCGCCAGTTCGCCGGGCTGATGCGCGCCGAGGCGCAGCGCCTGGGCGCGCGCTTCAACTTCCACTCCACCGTCAGCCGCATCGAACCCGGCTTGCGGCCGCAGCTCACGCACCTGCAGCTGTCGGCCGACGAATCGACGCTCGCGACACCGAGCAGCGACAGCGGCCGCCGCAGCGCGCCGCCGGCGATCGCCGAACCGCAGACGCAGACC